>JAWWCH010000083.1:0-7029 GCA_033720575.1 Marinirhabdus sp. | reverse complement strand
TGTTTCGGTTTTTTTATAGTATTTCTGAATAAAAAGGAGAAACAGCAATGGAGGAAGCAAGCCTTTTGTGATTGCTAAAATAGTTTCCATGTTTTCAGAAAACGTGCTGCCATCGGTGGCAGACAGAAAGAGTTCTCCGTAAGGTTGTGTCACTAAAAAGCAAGCGGTCGTTAGGTTCCATCCCAGATGCATTCCCATTCCTAGTGCCATAGATTGAGTGCGTCTAAAGGCATCGGCCCAAACCCAGCCCATAAAACCAGTAGTTCCAAAGACATAGATTAACACCACTATTCCGCTATCCAACAGTCCAAAGGAAAACCAATGGTAAATGCCAAAGGCAACTGCTGATAGCAACATTCCAATCCAAGGTTTGGTTTTGGTCATTAGCAGATATAATAGCGCCCCGCGGAAGAGCAAATCCTCGTATAGTACCGATTTGAAATAGTAATACACCGCATTTTGAACTTGATGCCAAGACACCGATTGAACCTCCCAGGAGGCGTCTCTAATGGAAGCTTCAGTAAAGATGATGATGCTGTTCAGTAAGAGCGCTACTAAAAAGCCAACCCCAAGTTGTAAAGTACGTTTACGAATGGGAAATGGCCCAAGAACTTTTAAGTTTTCGGAGGCTAAAAAATGTAATAGCAGCCAAGATATTACTAGGATGATGAGAATTCCAACCATGTAATTGATTTAAGTGTTATCGAAATATCCTGTGCAGCAAAAAACTAATGATGCCTACGATGGCCGCGCAAAATACCAACAATTCAAAAGTAGTTTCGGGAAAGGTACGTGATTGTATTACATAGGCCGACGCAAGCAGTATGACCACAACGATCCCTCCAATGTATAGCATGGTATAGTTAGGTTTTTGAGTTTCCATAACTGAACTTTCCGTCAGGAAATCGAGCGAAAAGTCCAATTCTTGACTCAAAACCTTTAGGGTGTGTGGTCGCGGAGATACTTGTGCTTTTTCGATACGCTGAATAGATCTCAAACTGATATTCGTAGCATCGGCAAGTTCCTGTTGTGAGTACCCCATGGCCATGCGCCCATTTTTTACTTTATCGGCAATCATTTTTCGTTTTAAATTCTGCATGGCAAATCTAGTAGTCAACCTCGATTAAAAATGGGTTGAGGTTGCGTCATTCTTGCGTCATTTGGGTGTCATATCAGCGGTAACCATATGTTCGCAGCCTTATCCCACAACATTGTCGGGATTGTATCCTAGATATGGAACTTCCTTTTCTATAAAATTGATATCGTAATCTTCTAGTTCTTTCAGTATCGGTTCATATACTTCTTTCTTGATAGGAAGCTGTACACCAGGAGCAGTAATTTCTTCGTTCAAGATTTTAAGTGTGGCTATAGCAACCGGTAGCCCCACGGTTTTGGCCATAGCCGTATAGGTCTGATCGTCACCCTTGATCACCATGCTGCTATCTATTTGATGCTTCTTACCTTTCAGCTCATAGCCAAACTTATGGTACATCACAATCATGTCTTTGTCTTCTGGTTGCAGCGTCCATTTATCTTCTAGGATGCGCTGTAAAGCTTGGGCAGGTGTGGCATCCTTAATGCCGAGTTTCTTTTCGGTATTGAATATGTCTAGCTCCACTAGTTTCCCCCACATCAGATCGTCTTGGTCAATTTTCAAGTTGTGGCGTAATTTCAATTCTACGGAATCTGTAGGCGAATAGGGTAGAAAGAGATTTACAAAGTCGCGATAGCTCATGTTTTCAGAATCTGAAATAGTATAACTATCGTCTGTCATTCCCAATTGCACAAACATATTCCACGCTTTACTGAAGCCTACACGTCTGATGGTACCACGATAGAGCGTAAGCACATCTTCGAGACCGTATACACTGCGGTATTTCAGCGAATTTCTATTGGCATAACCTTCAAAACGACCGTGGCCTTCAATATCGAGAAACTCTGTTCTTCTGAACAAACGATGGTACGGAATATATTTATAGGTGCCTTCTTGGATGAATTCCGCAGCACCTCCTTGTCCGGCTACCACTACGTTCCTTGGGTTCCAAGTAAATTTGTAGTGCCAAAGGTTGTCATCACTCTCTGGCGCTACGAGTCCGCCCGTAAAACTTTCAAACAGCAACATCTTTCCACCCTTGTCGCGAATACGGTCAATTACTTGCATGGCACTCATATGGTCGATACCCGGATCCAAACCGATTTCGTTCATAAAAACCAAACCTTTGGCCTTTACTTTCGGATCTAGCAGTTGCATTTCATTGCTAATATACGACGCGGTGACCATGTGCTTTCCAAATTCAAGACAGTCTTTAGCCACTTCCATATGGTATCGGGCGGGAAGCATAGAAATCACTATATCGGCGTTTTCTACGGCTTCTCTGCGCTGGTTGGCATTAAAAACATCGAGCATAATGCCACGACCATTAGGGTGGCCGCTGGTAAATTTTTGTGCATTCTGAATGTTCAAATCGCCAATGGTAAGAAACAATTCTTCGCTTTCCGATTTGTCCAATAAATATTTTATGAGGCTTGTGGCAGAGCGTCCTGCTCCAATTATTAATATATTACGCATCTACGTTGGTTTGAGTATCTTTGTATGATTGTTTATATGGCTAGCGAATTTAAGGATTGTAAGACACTTTTATGGACAAATTGAGTAAAAATATTATGGTAACGGCGGCCGTTTTAGCGGCCATTACAATTGTAATTGGCGCCTTTGGTGCCCACGGATTGAAGCAGTTGGTGACTGCCGAAAACCTAGCCACATTTGAGACAGGGGTTCGGTACCAAATGTACCATGCTCTTGCGCTGTTATTTGTGGGGATTGCACCGATACTTAGTATCCCAACCAAGAAATGGGTATTTCGCTTTTTTTGCTTCGGAATTTTGTTGTTTTCAGGTTCCATTTACCTGTTAGCATTGAAGGCGCAAATTCCCTTTTCCGTTTCATTTTTAGGGCCGATTACTCCAATAGGCGGTTTCTTATTTGTATTGGGGTGGGTTAGACTCGCATATGGGTTATTAACATTTAAAAGGGGATAATTACCAATTTTTAAGAATGCATTGTGTTGCATATTTCTTATTTTTGCATCACAACAATTAAAATAAGTTATGGTCGATAAAAACCAAACTACCAAGACGATTTCGTTAGATAAATACGGAATCCATGATGCCAACGTTCATTACCAATTATCTTCAACAGCACTACACAATGAGACCTTGAATAAGGGACAAGGGAAGGAAGCCAGCAGCGGCGCCCTTGCTGTAAATACTGGAGAGTTTACAGGACGTTCCCCTAAAGATAGATTTATTGTAAAAGATGATATTACCCGCGATAAAGTGTGGTGGGGAAATATCAATATTCCGTTTCCTACCGATATGTTTGACGCCCTTTATGATAAGGTGACCGATTATCTTTCAGGAAAGGAAATTTATGTACGAGACAGTTATGCTTGTGCAGATGACAACTACCGACTGAACATTCGTGTGGTGAATGAGTATCCTTGGAGCAATATGTTTGCTCACAATATGTTCCTTCGCCCTACAGAACAAGAACTAGAAGGATTTGACCCAGAATGGCTTATTGTGAATGCGCCTGGTTTTAAAGCCGATCCTAAGGTGGACGGCACAAGACAGCACAACTTCGCGATATTGAATTTTACTAAAAAAATAGCCCTGATCGGTGGAACCGGTTATACGGGAGAGATCAAAAAGGGAATATTTTCGGCCTTGAACTTTATCCTTCCAGTAGATAAAAATACCATGCCAATGCACTGTTCTGCCAACGTTGGAGACAATGGTGAGACGGCCATCTTCTTTGGATTGTCAGGAACGGGTAAAACCACTTTGTCTGCAGATCCAACTCGAAAATTGATTGGAGATGATGAGCACGGTTGGACTGCCGAAAATAAAGTCTTCAACTTTGAAGGAGGTTGCTATGCGAAGGTCATCAACCTATCGGAAGAAAACGAACCCGATATTTACCACGCGATTAAGCCTGGAGCCATATTGGAAAATGTGGTGATGGATTCTGAGGGAGTAGTTGATTTTTCTGACACCTCCATTACCCAAAACACTCGAGTAAGTTATCCAATATACCATATTGATAATATCCAAGTGCCTTCCATCGGTGAAAATCCGAAGAATATATTCTTCCTTACCGCAGATGCCTTTGGGGTTTTGCCTCCAATTTCAAAACTAACACCGGGTCAGGCTGCATATCACTTTATCAGTGGTTACACCGCAAAGGTGGCAGGAACTGAGGAAGGTATCAACGAACCGACGCCAAACTTTTCGGCTTGTTTTGGAGCGCCCTTTATGCCATTACACCCTACCCAGTATGCTGAAATGCTGAGTGCAAAAATGAAAGCTGCAGGAGTAAATGTGTGGTTGGTGAATACGGGTTGGACCGGCGGACCTTACGGTGTGGGTAGTAGAATGAAGCTAAAATATACGCGTGCGATGATCACTGCGGCTTTAGATGGTGAATTGAAGGATGTAGCTTATGAAACACATCCTATATTCGGCTTAGAAGTGCCGCAGAGCTGTCCTAATGTGCCTACGGAAGTATTAAACCCAAAAGGAACGTGGAATAACGCCAAAGCCTACGATATCCAGGCAAAAGAACTGGCGGCATCGTTTAAGGAGAACTTCAAGAAATTTGAGGAGTACGCCAATGACGAAATTATGAGCGGAGCTCCAATTGCAGGATAAGCGCTCGTCACTAAATGAAATAAAAAAGCTCCGAAGAAATTCGGAGCTTTTTTTATAGTAAGTTCGGCAAGATTATTTGCCTTTGTTCACTTCTTGGATATATTTTTCGAGTGCCATCGTCATAGACGGTGTTTCTGGCGTTGGTGCTTGAATGTCTACTCGAAGGCCGTTGTCTGCAGCGGCTTTTACTGTCGTATTTCCGAACACGGCAATTCGTGTGTCATTCTGTTTAAAATCTGGAAAATTTTCCAAGAGGGAAACAATACCGCTCGGACTAAAAAACACTAAGATGTCGTAAAATACATTTTTAAGATCAGAAAGATCACTTACCACCGTTTTGTAAAAGGTCGCTTGCTTCCAGTTAACACCGAGGTCATTCAATACGTTGGGCACCTCTGGTTTTAACTTGTCTGAAGAAGGTAGCAGGAATTTCTCGTTCTTGTATTTTTTGATCAAGGGAGAAAGCTCTGTAAAGGTTCGTTTTCCTACATAAATCTTTCGTTTTCTATATACCACATACTTTTGAAGATAATACGCAACAGCTTCACTCTGACAAAAATATTTCATAGAATCAGGCACTTTAAAACGCATTTCATCGGCAATTCTGAAGTAATGGTCAACTGCGTTTCTACTGGTCAAGATGACTGCCGTAAAGTTTCCAAGATCAATCTTTTGTGAACGAACTTCTTTACCTGAAACACCTTCTACGTGAATAAAAGGTCTGAAATCTATTTTAACCTTTTGCTTTTCGATCAAATCAAAATAGGGAGAGTTTTCAACCTTTGGTTCCGGCTGAGAAACTAAAATAGTTTTCACTTTCATAGGCTACAGTTTTTAGTAATTACACCTCGTTATACAAATACTTTATAGAGAATTATATAGGGTGAAATTTCAAGTGCGCAAAGATACAAAATAAAATAAAAGAACTCGCCAAAAATCAGTTGACTATTCGTTTTGTAACTGTAAAAGAGCGTGATGGCATTCAATACGGCTACAATCGCGATAAAGAACAGGAGCGACCACATAGTTGGTGGATACACATAAAAAAACAGAAGGTTTCCGATAAAAACAAACACACCTATGAGATTACGGTAGCTCAATTTCTGATATAGGTATCTGTTTATCGTTTTTTCCAAGTTAAACGTGGCACCCACTAATTTCTCTATGGTGAATTTGGCCAATACAAAAACGGCGTACAGCACACAGATTTGAATGAACAACATCATGGGCTGCGCTATGGTTTGCGATTTGGTCTTGAGAAACAAATAAGCAAACATGGAAATGGTAAGTACTTGTGGGATAAACAACAGTACGTTAAACGGATGCTTTATCTCATCTCCTTTTCCGAGAACCAAAAAATATTTGTTGGTCACAGGCAACAGTATGAACTCTTGAAAACGCTTTGGATACAAGTATTTCGCCAAGGTGTACATGACAAGACAAAATACAAGTACACCAGTAACCCAGTCTACATTTTCTAATGTACGTGTGACGTAATTCATTGGCCTAAAATTACATGAAAATTGCTTCATTGAGACGCGTAAGATGTGATTTTTACCAAGAAGATGTGAGCAAAATAAAGTACATTTGTGCTAAAATAGTTGCATGTCCAAAGCCCTCGTGGTCATACCTACCTATAATGAAATTGAAAACATTGAGCGTTTGTTGCGTAACGTGTTTTCGCTTCAGCGCAATTTTAATGTGCTTATAGTAGATGACAATTCACCTGATGGCACTGCCGAGAAAGTGTCGGGGTTAATGACAGAATTTCCAAAACGCCTCTTTTTAGAAAATCGCGCAGGAAAATTGGGTTTGGGCACCGCATATATTCACGGATTTAAATGGGCGCTAGAACGAGAATATGAATATATTTTTGAAATGGATGCCGATTTCTCGCATAATCCTAACGATTTGATCCGATTGTACAATGCTTGTGCAAAGGAAGGGTACGATATGTCTATTGGTTCGCGTTATATCACTGGAGTGAATGTGGTAAATTGGCCAATGAGCAGAGTGTTGTTGTCTTGGTTGGCCTCTAAGTATGTACGTTTTGTGACGCGAATGGACATAGACGATACTACGGCTGGTTTTGTATGCTACCACCATTCGGTGCTGCGTAAAATCAACTTGGAGAAAATACAGTTCGTGGGATATGCGTTTCAGATTGAAATGAAATTCAAGGCCTATTTAGCAAAGTTTAGTATCAAAGAAGTACCGGTCATCTTTACAGATCGAACCAAAGGGGAGTCCAAGATGAGCGGAGGAATTATTTCTGAAGCCATTTTCGGAGTTCTAAAAATGAAGTTTAAAAGCCTATTC
>JAWWCH010000082.1:0-7047 GCA_033720575.1 Marinirhabdus sp. | reverse complement strand
TATGAGTCCGTCGGGCGCTTTTACGTAAAGCGTCTGCGTGTCCCGATCTACCTTTTGGATGATTTCGTCATTTATCGGGATTAGAATTTCAGCCTGGTTATGCTCAATGACAAATAGGTGTTGGGCGGTACTGTCGTTTACAGCAACTACAGATCCAATTGCCCCGTGATGCTCGTCAATTACTTTGAATCCAATGATTTCGTGGTAGTAAAATTTGTTTCCGGTAAGTTTTGGTAAAAAACGCAATGGAAGATACAGTTCGGTGCCAAGCATGGCATCGGCATCGCTTTCGTCTTCCACGTCCTCAAATTTCACACGAAGTAGGGAAGACTTGTGCAGGGATAGTTTTTCAATAAAAAATGGAATCAAATTTTTGTGACGTTCCACAAAAACCGATTCCATTTCTAAAAATTGTTCGGGATCGTCGGTGTCTAACTTGATCAACAACTCTCCCTTAAAACTGTACTTCTTTACGATTTTGCCAACGAAGAAACAATCCTTCTTTTGCATATCGTAGCTGTTTTATTCTTCTTCCTTAGAAGCCTCTGCAGCAGGAGCTTCTTCAGTTGTAGTTTCAGCAGCAGTTTCTTCTGTAGCTTCTCCAGCTTCTGCAGTTGCTTCTTCTTCTGCAACTTCTTCTGCTGGTGCAGCTTCAGCGATACGTGCTTCATTTACTGCTTTTTCGGCAGCAAGTGCTTCAGCTTTCGCTTTTTGCTGAGCTTCAGTAAGTTTTTCTTTCTTCGCTTCAACCGCATTTTCTTTTTCTGCGATCCAAGCATTGAATTTTTCTTCTGCTTGTTCTTCGGTCAATGCACCTTTAGCAACACCGCCGGCCAAGTGCTTTTTCAACATTACCCCTTTGTAAGAAAGTATTGCTCTAGCAGTATCGGTTGGTTGTGCTCCATTTTGCAACCACTTTACAGAACCATCGATGTTTAATTCGATGTGTGCAGGGTTTACGTTTGGATTGTAAACACCTAATTTCTCTAGGTACTTACCATCTCTTTTTGCGCGGGAATCTGCCGCCACAATCCAGTAAAAAGGTTTCCCTTTCTTACCGTGTCTTTGTAATCTGATTTTTACAGGCATAAAATTAATTTTTGAGGTTCACGACCTCGATTTATAATTAAGGACGGCAAAGATACTATATTTTTGGCTCGAAAGTAGTTAGACGGAAGTTTTATTTTATATTTGTCGTGTAACCTACAAATTTTACCCCGATGAAAAAGCTATTGATACTCTTTGCACTTGTAGGCATTTTTGCTTCGTGTGAGGATACAGAAGACAATACACCTGCATTCCAAGCAAATTTAAATAATGAGTTTTATAAAGCCTTGGATGCCCAAGCCATTGTGGGTGATGATGGCCGAGTGGCAATAGTTGGTACCACAACAGATGAGGTGATCACTTTATCACTGGCCGTGTTACAATCAGGAACTTTTGAATTCAATAGCGGAAATGGCCATCAAGCTATTTATGAAGATGGAGCAGGACAGATTTACACTACGGAAAACGGTGGTAACGGGGTGCTTGAAATAACGGAAAGAGATGCCGATTCACAAATCATATCTGGGAACTTTAACTTTACCGCCATCCTAGAAGGTGTTGATACCGTGACGGTAGATCGCGGGGTGTTTTTTAAAATTCCTTATGTGTCTGGAAGTATTGACCCTACAGACCCAAATTTTGTGAATGTGTTACAAGCCGAAATAGATGGCCTGCCTTTTACCCCTGAACAATTAACTTCTGTTGTAACCGATACAACCATCCAAATTATTGGAGCCACAGGTGACGATACGATTCAATTAAACATTCCTTTAGATGCCGAACCTTCTGCAAATGCTATTCCAGGTAACGGATTTAATGCATTTTATTTTGATGCGGGTATTCAAGAAGAAGCAATACAAGGCAGCATAGAAGTGTTGACCCACGATACGGCGAGCCAAAACATATCTGGGATATTTAGTTTTACCACTGCAAACCATCAAATTACCTCAGGACAGTTCAATATAGATTACTAGGCTAAAAAGCCATGAAATAATAAAAAAAGACCGGCATTATGATTGGTCTTTTTTTTTTTAACCTCCGAATACGTTAAACCTTGTTAAACCGCGTTAAGCTTGGGTTAATTGCTTTCTATTGTCTCAGTTATGTGCTATATTGGGGTATAGTTATTAAGGGAGAAACAAAGCGCCCACATAAGAGAGATGAATTGCTTTGAACATTAAAAATGAAAGAGATTATGTATACTGAGAAAATGTCAAACAAATTGAACGAATTATTAGAGAAAAACTACGATGCAGAGGCAGGATATAAAAAGGCCGCCGATTTGGTCGAAAATCCGCAATTGAAGCAGTTTTTTGAAAAACAAGCGCAGCATCGTTATGATTTTGGGCATGAATTGAAAACCGAAATTAGAAACGTAGGTGGAACGCCAGATAAAGGTACTAGTACCACAGCAGATGCACACCGAGCATGGATGAGTATTAAAGACACGTTCTCTGCCAATGATGAAGAAAGTATCTTGGAAGAAGTTGAACGTGGCGAAAAAGCTGCTGTTGAAGAATACAAAGAAGTAATGTCTGATACAACATTGCCGCCTTCTACCAAAGGAATTATTTCCAACCAAGTCTCGAATATCGAGAACACATTGCGAAATGTGAAAAACTTTGAAGCAATCGTATCGTAAATTGTTCCAAACATCAATTGAAAGAAAAAAGCCGAGATATTTTCTCGGCTTTTTTTTGGTTCATAGCAACCCTTGTATTTAATCTCCTTCTTTATTCCACAGTATCAGTCGCAGTCCTGCTTGTACTGCCAAATACTGTACACTGTTAAATTGCGATTGAATCTGTGGTGGCCCATTGATGTTCAATTGGTCAGATCTAAATTCCAATCCGCCATACACATTAAAATAACGGTTCAATGCATACATGGCTTCCCCACCTATGGTAAAGGTATTTGCGGATTCTCTGAACACCTCATCGTTCTGCCGATTGTTGTAGTTGGTGCTCCCAAAGGTCGCTACCGCAGTTACCGTAATTTTATCCTTCTCAATAATATCATAGCCTCCCAGAAAAGCTATACTCAACACGGTGCCACGGTCATAGAGACCGGTTATCTGAGTGTTGGTCACATCATACCCAAATCCGTCGAATCTAATTCCTAAGTTCACTTTTTGCAACAGGTGTGCGCGGAACTCAAACCTTCCGCCTACGTTAGTGCTTGCACCATTGGAAATAAAATTATCGCCCATGGCAATAGGCTGAAATACACCCAGGGTAAACGACACCGTTTTGTTATAGGTAATCGAATCTTTGGCTATGGCGTCATCTTGTGCAACAACGGGAGTGGCAAGCAACAGCAAGCCGGCCAATACACTTTTAATATTCAAATTCATAGGTGGTATTGCTATGGTTCAACGGAATTTCTACAGTATTCTCTTCCCCATCTTCGCCTATTCTGTATCGAAATACCACAGGGCTGGTGCGCAGCGAACGAAGATTAAAGGTGACGGTGTTCCCATTATCTCCTAATTCATCAGACAGGCTCACACTGTCATAGCAGCGCAAAGGTTGATCGGGATTGATACCACTCAGCAAACGTTCGCAAAAAGTTTCTTTATATGCAACACTATAAAGCAGATTGGGGGCGCTGGAGGTGCTTTTGGTAAGGTTGATGGTTAAATAGCCTACAGGGAATAACGTACTTTCGTTCACCGAATAGTCTTCAATAGACGTGTCAAAGGCAATGTAGGTAAGCCTGCTCAATAGCGAATCGGTACTGTGGTTTATTCGAAGTTGCATCACTGGGTCGCTGCTCTTGAGCGAAACAAACGAAAAAGCTCCCGAAGCATCGGTAACGTCTTGTCCCAGAATTCCTGAATCTTCTGCTATCGAAACATCTATATTGCCAATCGGGCTACCGGCCTCAGTGGTCACAAATCCTTCCGCAAACAGGCGTTCATCGGCAACGATGTCTAGCTCATCACAGCCAAATAACAAAGGTGTCAACAGTAACAGCGCTAATTTCTTTTTCATGTAAAACATTTTTAGCGAAGATACCGTTTCAATTTTAAGGTTGCCACCAGGTTTGTTAAGAAATTGTAAGGGGCTGTGAACAACTCTTCATAATATGGGTCTGCTTAACCAAGGGTAATTTTTATTTTTACTTCGGAAGGAAAATTACAGGTGACAGGCCTCTGTTTTTTGAATTCTTTCACCACACAACAGCACTGTATGTATTTAATCTTCGATACCGAAACCACCGGACTCCCCCGGAATTGGAATGCCCCACTAACCGATAGCGACAACTGGCCACGCTGTATACAGATTGCCTGGCAATTGCATGACGCCATGGGGAATGTCATCGAACACGAAGATTATTTGATTCAGCCCGACGGATTCAACATTCCATTTGACGCCGAGAAAATCCACGGAATCTCCACCGAACTCGCGCAAAAAGACGGAATTCCACTTTCGGAAATGATGGCGAAGTTCACGGCCGTGCTGGAGAAAACAAAATTTATCGTAGGTCAGAATGTGGGGTTCGACCTGAATATCATGGGAGCCGAATTCCTTCGGTTGAACCAAGAAAACCTATTGCCCAACTTCCCGGTATTGGATACCTGTACCGAAACAACGGCGCAACTTTGTCAGATTCCTGGCGGAAGAGGTGGAAAATTCAAATTACCTACGCTTTCAGAACTGCACGAATTTTTGTTCGATGAACGTTTTGCGGAAGCGCATAACGCCACGGCCGATGTGGAAGCCACTACGCGTTGTTTCCTAGAATTGGTGCGCCGACAAATTTTCACTGCGGAAGAATTGGAAGTACAACCGGACTACTTTGAGCGTTTTTCCGAAGAAAATCCGAAGCCGATCGAACTCATCGGGCTCAAACATATCAACCTGCAAGCAGCTTCCGAAGCCATTCGAAAGGAATTGGAGGCACAGACCGAAACCCAAGAGATTTCCAAAGAAGAATTAAAGGAAAACATTGAAGTCTTACAGGAGGCACCCTTTGCCCACCTGCACAACCATTCGCAGTTTTCGATTCTGCAATCCACCTCAAGCACCCAAGACTTGGTCAATGCAGCCATAGCCGACAACCAACCTGCTGTCGCCATTACCGATAGCGGAAATATGATGGGGGCTTTCCACTTTACGCGTGCCGTGAATATGCATAACGCTGCGCTTCAGAAACAGTACGAAGAAGACCTGAAGGCTTACGAGGAGTTTGACGATACGGCTACCGATTTTAATGGTGTAGTGCCAGATAAACCAGAACCGCCTCAAGAATTAAAAGCGATTGTGGGTTGCGAGTTCTTTGTGTGTGACGACCACACCAACAAATCGCAAAAAGACAATGGCTACCAGATCGTGCTTTTGGCAAAGAACAAAAAGGGCTATCACAATTTGGCCAAAATGGCCAGCATTGCCTATACGCAAGGCTTCTATTATGTGCCACGTATTGATCGGGAGGTGATCAAAAAATACAAAGAAGACATCATTGTGCTCTCCGGAAGTATGTATGGGGAGATTTCGAGCAAGATTCTAAATATCGGGGAAAACCAAGCGGAAGAAGCCTTGTTGTGGTGGAAAGCCGAGTTTGGCGACGATTTCTATCTCGAAATCATGCGCCATGATCAAGAGGATGAACAGCGGGTCAATGAAACCTTGATCGAATTCAGTAAAAAACACGAGGTTAAGCTCATTGCTGCCAACAACACCTATTACATCGCGAAAGAGAATGCCAACGCCCACGATATTTTGCTCTGTGTGAAAGATGGGGAAAAACAGGCAACGCCTATTGGTCGCGGACGCGGCTATCGCTACGGACTCCCAAATCAGGAGTATTATTTTAAGAGTCAGGATGAAATGAAGGCGCTGTTCAAGGATTTGCCCGAGGCCATCTCCAATATTTCTGAAGTGATTGCCAAGGTGGAATCGTATAGTCTGCAGCGCGAAGTATTGCTTCCAAAATTTGATATTCCTGAGGAATTCAAGGTAGCTGAAGATGAAGCTGACGGTGGAAAGCGCGGTGAGAATGCATACTTAAAACACATCACTTTTGAAGGCGCCAAGAAGCGCTATGGAGAAATTACTCCTGAAATTGAAGAACGACTCAACTTTGAGTTGGAAACCATTGAAAATACAGGCTATCCGGGCCATTTTTTGATTACGGAAGATTTTATCCGTGAAGCCAGAAATATGGATGTTTCGGTGGGTCCGGGGAGGGGTTCCGCTGCGGGAAGTGCGGTGGCCTATTGCCTTGGAATCACGAATATTGACCCCATCAAGTACGATCTGCTTTTTGAGCGTTTCTTGAATCCGGATCGTGTGAGCATGCCCGATATCGATATTGATTTTGATGATGAAGGTCGCGGACGCGTAATGGATTATGTGATCAACAAATACGGCGCCAATCAGGTGGCACAGATCATCACCTACGGAACCATGGCCGCCAAGAGTTCTATACGGGATACGGCGCGAGTCTTGGACTTGCCTTTGGGAGATGCCGACAGAATTGCCAAGCTCATCCCGAACATGACCAAGCTCAATAAAATCTTCGGCATGAGCGATCAAGAGCTGCGGTCTAAATTCCGTAGTGACGAATTGCCAAAGGTGAATGAGCTATTGAACCTTTCCGAAGGAAGTGATCTGGAAGCTGAAACTGTGAATCAGGCGAAAATCTTGGAAGGTTCGGTTCGAAATACGGGAATCCATGCCTGTGGGGTGATTATCACGCCTAGCGATATTACCGATTTCGTTCCGGTGGCCACAGCCAAAGACAGTGATTTGTACGTGACCCAGTTCGATAACTCGGTGGTGGAAAGTGCCGGCTTGTTGAAAATGGATTTCTTGGGATTGAAAACCCTGACGCTCATCAAAGACACGGTGAAATTGGTGAAACACAAGCACAACATCGACCTTGATCCGGACAACTTTCCGTTGGATGATGAAAAGACGTACGAGCTGTTCCAACGTGGAGAAACCGTGGGTATTTTTCAGTACGAATCGGCCGGGATGCAGAAGTACATGAAGG
>JAWWCH010000081.1:0-7075 GCA_033720575.1 Marinirhabdus sp. | reverse complement strand
TGCAACGACTCAGAACAGGAAATGTCGGAAGAGTAATAGTTTTCTTCAACAGCTATTCTTCCGTAAAGTACGTATCCAAATACGCGATCCTCTTTTTTAACCAATCGAGCATATAGGTTAAATGCTCTTCTTCATGACTTTTATCCCAGGCCATTTGGTCTCTCTCGTACATTTTAGTACGTTCCAACTTATTGTACCGCTTTTCTATTCGATCAATTAAACTATCTTGATGGAATTCGCCTTGACGTAGTTCTGCCCATCGAGCATTCATTTTGGACTTCAATCGCGGTGATTTCAACATTCGGTCAAACAAGTTGTTGCTCAAAATATCGTCGGTGGTTGGGATGCGTTTCCCTGCCTGAATGGTACCCAAAACTCCGTCCATATCCCATGGTACAATAAAATATGGGGTATCTTCTTTGTATTTGGCGAGGTAGAAATTCTTCCCCAAGTTATCAGTGGCCCGAATGAGATTGATAAACAGGAAATAATCAACAAGATTTTCCTCGTAGAAATAGTTCTTGAGCGAACTATCAAACTCGGCATCTGAACTTTTTTCAACAAACCCAATAGCCGTATGTAAGTTATCGTAGTGTGCTGTATAGTCTTCGTATGGATATTCCATCTCCCAACCTGCCCAGGTAGGTAGAGCATTATTGAATTTTGGAGCAGCCTTGAAGGAAGTCCCTGGATCATAATAACCCGCTTTGAACAATTCACCCCGAACCGTATCGCCTTTAAATTTCTTCAACTTCAGCAAAGAGCGTTTTATCTTTTCCGAAAGCAGGTATACCCCACGATATTCGTTGTTCACAAATAGATCGACATAGGTGCCATCTACTGTGGCTCGTGCTTTTGGTTCCTCTTCAATATACCATGGCGTGTGTATTTTCTTCCAAAGTTTTTGGGAGGTATAGGCGCGAAGCAACAGCGATTCATTGTATAAACCGTCCAAGATCCAGTCATCTTCCTTTCGCATATCTTTAAAGTCGATTTCCTTCTTTCCCATAGAAACACTATCGGTATAAAATTCGATGTTGAACGATTTCTTTGGATAGGTAAGCGACAAATTTCCTCTCAAATCCATCCCGATCACACTGGCAAACGTGGTATCTGCATCGTAGTATCGAAAATGTGCAAGGACCTTTGGATGCTTGATTAGTGAATCTTTAACCTCAATGGCAATAATGGGCGATTTGGTCACAAAGAGGGTATATTTTTCTTTCCCTTTGGAAGCCGAATACCGCTCAGAGTTTACAAGTCCGTTATCGCCACCTTCAAGTTCGTAGGTGTCTTCCAACTGAAGCTGCGTGACCGGATAGTCAGTGTCATCATCTGCATCAATGTTCAGTACAATGATTTTTTTGTCTTCATCTATGTGATAGCTGCCTTCCCTCGCTTCGAATAGGGGCGAATTCTGCCCACAAGCGATGAGGGTTACAGAGAGTGAAAGTAATACTGCAAAGGGTTGAATTGTTTTCATACTAGAAATTAAATCAAATTTTATTCCGTTTACCATGTAATGGGTTGCTTTTGATGTTTTACAAGATACGCATTCGTTTTGCTGAAATGTCGGTTTCCGAACCAATATCCCCTATTTGCACTTAATGGTGAGGGGTGTCCACTGGTTAAAACCAAATGTTTGCTGTCGTCTATTTTTCGTCCTTTCCGCTTTGCGTAACCGCCCCAAAGTAGGAACACCAAGTTTTCGCGTTCTTCAGAAAGCTTGGCTATCGCCGCATCCGTAAATTGTTCCCAACCTTTGTTTTGGTGACTTCCAGCTTGATGTGCTTGAACCGTTAGCGTAGCATTCAAAAGCAGTACGCCCTGCGAGGCCCAGCGTTCCAAATTTCCACTTTTAGGAGTTGCAACGTGTAAGTCAGCTTCAATTTCCTTGAACATGTTCTGAAGCGAAGGTGGCTGCGGCACACCTTCAGCAACCGAAAAACAGAGTCCGTTGGCCTGTCCTGGTCCATGGTAGGGATCTTGGCCCAAAATCACCACTTTTACATCGTGAAACGGCGTATGGTCAAAAGCTGAAAAAATTTGGTTTCCGGGTGGAAAACACCGATGTTCATGGTCGGCCCTTTTTACAAACTGAATAAGATCTTGAAAATACGGTTTGTCGAACTCATCCTTCAGCACAGACTTCCAAGAGGACTCCATTTTTATATCCATTATGCGTACTTTTGCAGCATAAAATTAAACACACTTTGGTGGATTCCGAAGTGTTTAAGAAAAAATTGGCTTTAAACCTTCGCAGGCTAGGCGAACACGATGAATAAGATACACCGTAAAACATTAGAAGATTTAGAATTTCCGAGCGTTTTGACGCAGGTTTCCGAATTTTGTATCACTGATCCCGGCCATTCGGCGGTATTGTCTATTCAGCCTTTTCGCAAGGAAGAGTCCATATTACCATCCTTGAAGCGTGTGAAAGAGTTTACCGCTTCTTTTGGAAGCGACTCCCCTATTCCCAATCACGGTTTTGAACCTATATTTAAAGAACTACAACTTCTAGAAATTGAGAACAGCACCTTGGAACGGTTCAGTTTTAGAAAACTTTTAGCGCTTTCTGAAACCACGCAAACGTTACTGAAGTTTTTCAAAAAATATGAAGAATTTTATATCGAGTTGCAGGCCTTTTCCGAAGAAGTAGCATACACACCGGCTATCGCGGAAGCCATCAAGAAAATTTTTGATCGCTATGGTGAAATAAAGGATGATGCTTCAAAAGAATTGGGAGTGATTCGACGCAGACTGCAAGTCGTAAAGGCCCAAATAAATTCTTCCTTCACAAAAGCGCTGAGTCGCTATTCTGGATCTGATTATCTGGATGAAATACGCGAAACTGTGGTTGATAATCGCCGGGTATTGGCCGTTAAAGCCATGCACAGACGCAAAGTTAAAGGCTCGGTGATGGGACAGTCTAAAACGGGCAGTATTGTGTATATCGAGCCACAGGAAACTTTAGATTACGCCAATGAGCTGAGTAATTTGGTATTTGAAGAAGGTGAAGAGATAAAACGAATTTTAAAGGAGCTTACCGAGTTTGTGCGACCGTATCACGAACATCTTGCCTCGTATCAAGAATATACCACCCAAGTGGACGTGATCTACGCCAAGGCACGATATGCCGTTAGTATAGACGCTATTTTACCAGTATTGACCAAGGAACGCCAACTCGAACTCATACATGCATACCATCCCTTGTTGTTGGTTTCAAACAAAAAACGGAACGAAAAAACCTATCCGCAGTCCATCAGTCTTACCCAAGATAAACGAATCATTGTCATTTCGGGGCCCAATGCTGGAGGAAAGAGTATTACCTTGAAAACAGTGGGTTTGTTGCAGGTTATGCTGCAGAGCGGACTTCTAGTTCCTGTAGATTCGCAAAGCGAATTTTGTTTCTTTGATCGAATACTGACCGACATCGGCGACAATCAGTCGATCGAAAATCACTTGAGCACCTATAGCTATCGACTAAAAAAGATGAATCAGTTCCTTAAAAAATGCAATCAGAACACCCTGTTTTTGATTGATGAATTTGGAACAGGTAGCGATCCTGAATTGGGAGGTGCCCTTGCCGAGACCTTTTTGGAAGTATTTTATGAACGTGAAGCCTTCGGTATTATAACCACGCACTATTCCAACCTGAAATTATTGGCCAATGAATTACCGCACGCTGTTAATGCCAATATGCAATTTGACAGCAAAACCTTGGCCCCTGTTTACAAGCTGCAAATGGGAGAAGCCGGAAGTTCATTTACCTTTGAAGTGGCGCAAAAGAATGGGATTCCATATAGTTTGATCAACAAATCGAAGAAAAAGATTGAACGAGGAAAGGTGCGTTTCGACAAAACCATTGCCAACCTCCAGAAGGAGCGTTCAAAGCTCAGAAAAACTTCAGAAACCCTTGAAAGTTCTGCCGAAAAGGCACGACTAGAGAGTAAGCAGTTAGAAGCCATAAATGCGAAAGTTCAGGAAAAGCTGGAAAGCTACCAAGAGTTATATGACGCTAACCAAAAGTTGATCACCCTAGGGAGACGATTCGACAGCTTGGCCGAGAAATACTTTAACAATAAGCAAAAGCGGGCGCTCATGGATGAGTTGTTTAAATTGGTAATGACCGAAAACAGCAAACGAAAGAAAATTGCGCCCAAGAAGAAAAAGGAAATTCGAAAGCAAAAACATGAGCTCAAACAGGAAGTAGAGCAAAAAGTGGCTGAAATCAGAAAAGAGAAGAAAAAAGAAAAAGAAGCGGCTAAAAAAGAACCACCCCCAAAACCTAAGGTAGCTCTAAAAGTGGGCGATCGTGTTCGTATGATTGATGGCCGTGCCATTGGCACTATAGATACCATTGAAAAAAAGAAAGCCATCGTAAATTATGGTATGTTCACCACTAATGTGAGCTTAGAAGAACTAGAAAAAGTATAATGGAAAAGCAACACAAGATCATTTTATTTGACGGGGTTTGCAATCTGTGCAACAGTTCAGTTACGTTTGTAATCAAACGTGATACAAACGATCTTTTCCGGTTTGCAGCCCTACAGGAAGAACCTGGGAAATCACTTATTGCTGAACATGGTATTGATACAACGACCACCGACTCCATTATTCTCATTGAAAACAACAAGGCCTATACGAAGTCTACCGCAGCGCTTCACATTGCCAGACATTTGGGAGGAATGTATCCGTTACTCTACGGCTTTATGATTGTTCCTAGATTTATTCGGAATTGGGTGTACGACTTCGTTGCCAAGAACCGCTACAAATGGTATGGCAAGAAGGAAAGCTGTATGATTCCTACTCCAGAACTACGCAGCAAGTTTCTGTAACTGCCCTCATTTCAACTCATTACCTCTAAGTTAACGAACGGTTAACGCATTCGAAATTTTATACATTTGGAAGCTAATCTTATACATTTGGCCCAAATGAAATTCAAACTACTCATAGTACTCTCTATTGCAACCCTGATTTCCTTGATAGGAATTCAAGGGTATCTCATCTATAATAGCTATGAATTAAAGCAAAAAACCATTACCATAGATGCGCGAAATGCAATCGCCCGAATTTATAATTCACCGCAAATAGACTCTATATCATGGTTGTATCGAAACAATTTTTTGAATAACCTGGAATTGTACCGTAATAATAAGATTACAAGAAAGGCACTCTTGGATTCGCTTGAAGCGACAAGTCAAGAAATAAATCCAGGATTCTTAGAAATTTACAATGCCGGGCTAAAAACCCAAGATGCAGATTTTGATATTCAATTTAAAAAAATTGTCACTTCCATTACAATTTCAGATAGTATAGGCCAGACTGATCTGATTTACCCAGATACGGCCAGTGACACCATTATTTTATTGGGAAGTCCTATTGAGCAAGAAGAAGCCATGCTCATCAATAACAGTACATGGCAAAAAGACCACGATATCGTAACTGACCGTGGCGTCGAAACGGTAGATCTTGAATTTAAGTCGAGTGTCTTCATGAACGTTACCAATTGGAACAACCTCATTATTCGTGAACTTTCCACCTTATTGCTATTATCGGTTCTGTTGTTTCTTTTCGTGGTAGGACTTCTCCACTATTCCATTCAAAATTTATTGAAACAAAAGCGTGTAGCTGAAATCAAAACCGACTTCATCAACAATATTACCCACGAGCTAAAAACCCCACTTTCTACCCTGTCTTTGGCTACAAAAACCTTGTCTAGTGAGTACGCTAAAGAGAACAAAGAAGTCACAGAAGACGCCATTCAAGTCATAGAACGCCAAAACACACGCCTTCAAAAGTTGATTGACCAAGTGCTGAAAAGTAGCTTGGGGTATCAGCAAATCCAATTGAACGAAGAGCTGTTCAACGTTACGATCTTTTTGGAGGAGCTTCTGAATGATTATGAACTAACCCTAGCAGATTCCATTGAGATAAAAAGGTCTTTGGAACGCACCGGACTCCTACTGAACGGCGATCCCTTTTTTATCAGTACTGCAATCATCAACTTACTTAATAATGCCATTAAATACGGTGGGAATAAGCTGGAGGTGGTGTATGAGGTAGATACAAAATCGAACGCCCACATCATAAAAGTAAAGGATAACGGCATTGGAATCTCCCAAAAGTACCACAAGTACATTTTTGATAAATTTTATCGAGTTGGAGAAAAAGACAAACACAATTATAAAGGATTGGGATTGGGATTGTACTATACCAGCCAAATCATAAAGGCACATGGCGGCACTATTCTGGTAGACAGCACTCCGAAACAAGGCACCACATTCAGTATTAAAATTCCCGTGAACTCATGAAGAACATTTTATTAGTTGAAGACGATCAGGATTTCGGTAAAATGCTGAAGCAATATTTGGAATTGAACAAGTTCAGGATAACATGGGCCAAGAATGGCCAAGAAGGATTTGAACATATCCAAGAAGAGGACTTTGACCTTTGCGTGGTAGATGTTATGATGCCAGTGATGGATGGGTTCACCCTTGCACAGAAAATCATTGATTTAAAACCAGAAGTTCCATTTCTGTTTTTAACGGCTCGAAAAACGAAGGAAGATCGTATAAAAGGCTTAAAACTAGGAGCTGATGATTATATCGTGAAGCCTTTCGAAGCTGAAGAACTGATCTTACGGTTAAAAAATATCATTAAACGCGCTGAACAACAACAACCTAAAAAGTTTGAAGTAGAAAATGAGGTCATTCAATTGGGCACCTACCAATTTGATGCTGCTAATCTTACATTGACCAAATTGAACCAGACGGAAACCATTACGGAAAAAGAAGCCCGATTGCTCTATTATTTCTATCAAAACAAAAATTCGTTGCTCCGCAGAGAAGATATTCTATCCCAAGTTTGGGGAAAAACCGATTTCTTCTCGGGAAGAAGTATGGATGTTTTTGTGAGTCGACTTCGAAAACATTTAAAAGACGATCCCGCCATCAGTATCGAGAGTGTACGCGGTATCGGATTTCAATTCAATATAACCTAAATACTAATTTAATTCTTTAAAAATGAAACCAATGAAAATGAAATTACTACTAATTATCGGTCTTCTCACGGC
>JAWWCH010000080.1:0-7161 GCA_033720575.1 Marinirhabdus sp. | reverse complement strand
GCGCACACCAGCTATCGCTGCCTAATTGACCGATCATCCATGGACACCTGCCGAGCTTTTTGCTTTCAAGGTGCCACCACCTTGCTGGCTACCGCCCACTCGGCGTGGAAGACCTTCGCTGGCTGCGCTTCAACTGGCTCAAAGAAGCCCTGCTGAAACGATTGATGCCATCGAAATTGACGAGGCCGCTTACGAACAATGTGCAGATAACTTTGAAAACTCACCGTGGGCAGACCGGCTGTTTTGTTATCACGCTTCCATACAGGAATTTGCCACTGAAATAGATGAGCAATACGATCTTATCGTAAGCAATCCGCCTTTCTACACCGAAGATTTCAAAACTTCAAATGCCGCTAGAGACATGGCCCGATTCAATGATGCGATGCCCTTTGACCATCTTCTCATTTGTGTGGCCACGTTATTAGCGCCCAACGGAATCTTCTCATTGATCATCCCTCGAACTTTTGAAACAGAATTTCTGCAACTTGCAGCGGTACAGCAATTATACCCCCTACGAATCTGCAGGGTCAAAGGAACTCCAGATTCAGAAGAAAAACGCAGTATGATTGAACTTGGCTTCACAGAACATGAGGCCAAAATTGAGCATTTGGTGATAGAAACCAGCCGGCATCAATACACTGAAGCCTACACTGCTTTGGTGTCTGATTTCTACCTTAAGATGTAGTAGTTACGGGAGTATATTTCAGCAAAGTATTAGTATCTTTAGCCAAAATTTTCACAGATGCACAAAAGATTACTCACTTCGATTTCCATTTTGATTCTTTTCATGTCATTGGCGAAGGCAAACGCCCAAACTACGATACAAGTATTTGACGAAGTTTTGTTTTATGATGGTTATGCAGCCTTACTCGATGTAAATGATTTATACGAGCCCATTCCTGCAGAGGTTTTACGCCATAGCAACTCGCGTTATGCGGTAAAACTCACCGACCCTCAACTAGACCTGATCGGCAACAAACTACAAATGGATATCACCCTAGGTGCCGCCTGCGACAATTACGACCGTATTGCGCGTGCCTATTTGGCCTTTGTTGATAAAGGCGCCAGCACCTATGTGTCGAATGATGTAGAACGTCTCGAAATTGGTCGTTTCATCACACCTTTCATGAACAAGAATATCAGTCCGATGGAAGTTGATTTCTCTTTTACCGTAGATAATATCGCCGAAATCTTAAGCGATGCCAGCTTGAGAGCTGCGTACGATTTTTGGATTGAATTAGATGTTTTCGGGGTTCCATATGCCGCACAGCAACAAGTAGCGGGTTGCGCTGGAAGAATAGATACCTTTTACGGCACACTCAGCTTTACGACCGACGTAGATCCCGGACAGACCTATCCAAATGCCAACTTCGTAAAAACATTGGCGTGTGATGAAAATTTGAACAACTACAATGCAACGGATGTTCCTGGAGAAACCACCAAAATCATTGAATTTGAATTGACCGAAACGGTGGAAGACCTTAGTCTTTTCATCATCACTTCAAATCACGGTGCCAATGCTGGTGGTGAAGAATACAGCAGACGCGATCATTTTGTATACCTCGATGGTGACTTGATTCACGAATACATTCCTGGAGGAAAATCGTGCGAACCATTTAGACAGTTTAATACCCAAGGAAACGGGATTTATTCGGCAAGCCCAAGAACTACCCGTTTTTGGTTGTCATTCAACAACTGGTGTCCTGGAGATGTGATTCCTATTCGGGAATTGAATTTAGGTACCGTTGGGGCAGGGCAACATACGCTTACGTTAGATGTGCCTGACGCTGTTTTTGTAGACATGCAAGGTTATATTCCTGTATCGATGTACCTGCAGAACCGAAGAAGTTTTCAAGAGATTTGTATAGACCCTACCGAAATCACATTAGGTGATGAAACAGCCACTACTGTAGATGTTTCTTGGATTGAAAATGGGGATGCTACTGAATGGGAGATTATGTATGGCAGAAGAAACAATTTTAATGATGAAAATTTTTTAGGCAGTAGTTCTCTAGAAGCAACTGTTCCAGACCTTGAAGAAAATACAATCTATAGTTTTTATGTGCGTGCTGTCTGCGGAATGGACGATACCAGTAATTGGGTAGGACCTGTCGATCTTCGAACCTTACTATCTATAGATGACAATACTTTTGCTGGATTTACGTGGTATCCAAACCCTACTGATGCGCAAATAAACTTGAGCGCTAGCAATAGCATCGATATCGTTCGCATTTTGAATGTACTTGGTCAGGAATTGAATACTTACAATCTTGGAACCACAACATCCACCATAGATCTCAGAGATTTAACAACCGGAGTTTACTTCATGGAAGTTACTATTGCCGGTACAACCAAAGCATACAAATTTGTAAAAAAATAATTCCAAAAATTGAATAAAACACATTAGATGGCAACTAAACCCGACTTGTTTGAAGCTCCCGATTATTACAATATAGACGATTTATTAACTGAAGAACACAAGCTGATTCGCGATGCGGCCCGTGCATGGGTGAAACGTGATGTTTCTCCAATCATTGAAGAAGCGGCCCAAAAGGCTGAGTTTCCCAAATCAATCATACCTGGTTTGGCAGAAATTGGAGCCTTTGGCCCGTATATCCCTGAGCAATATGGTGGCGCCGGATTGGATCAGATTTCGTACGGACTCATCATGCAAGAGATTGAGCGAGGCGACAGTGGCGTGCGTTCAACAGCTTCTGTTCAATCTTCATTGGTGATGTATCCAATCTGGAAGTATGGAACAGAAGAACAACGTAACAAATATTTACCAAAGCTCGCAACTGGCGAGTGGATGGGATCTTTCGGTTTAACCGAACCTGATCACGGAAGTAATCCTGGCGGGATGGTAACCAACTTTAAAGACAAGGGAGATCACTATTTATTGAATGGTGCAAAACTTTGGATTTCCAATTCTCCGTTTTGTGATGTAGCCGTAGTTTGGGCCAAAGATGAAAACGGACGTATTCATGGTCTTGTAGTAGAACGAGGTATGGAAGGCTTTAGCACACCAGAAACCCACAACAAGTGGTCGTTGCGTGCATCGGCTACTGGCGAATTGATTTTCCAAGACGTAAAGGTTCCAAAAGAAAACCTATTACCGAATAAGTCTGGACTGGGCGCCCCTTTGGGTTGTTTGGATTCTGCACGATACGGTATTGCTTGGGGGGCCATTGGCGCCGCAATGGATTGTTACGACACAGCGCTACGGTATAGCAAAGAACGTATCCAATTTGGTAAACCTATAGGTGCGTTCCAACTGCAACAGAAAAAATTGGCGGAAATGATTACCGAAATCACCAAAGCTCAATTATTGGCCTTACGTTTGGGGCAGCTCAAAAACGAAGACAAGGCCACTTCAGCCCAGATCTCTATGGCGAAACGCAACAATGTAGACATGGCCATAAAAATTGCCCGAGAAGCCCGTCAGATGTTAGGTGGAATGGGAATTACTGGAGAGTATCCGATCATGCGCCACATGATGAATTTGGAAAGTGTCATCACGTACGAAGGTACCCACGACATCCATTTATTGATCACAGGTCTGGATGTGACCGGATTTAATGCGTTTAAATAATATGAAATATACCATCCTTTTCTGTTTGCTATTTCTATCGATTCACATGTTTGGTCAATTCAAATCAGTTGAGTCTATAAACCCTGATACTTTAATGGAGGAAACTCAATTAATGAATGATGATCCAGATCGACTAGACATGATTTGGTGGATTCCGAGAGAGTATTGGGTTGCGGTGAATGCGAGTGACCCCACTACTTCTCCAGAGGACATCAAAGACTTGATAGATATGCTTGAAGGGTACGAACTATTTGCTATAATCAAGGGCTCAATCAATAGCTTTGGAGGCGTTAATTTTAGCAGTCCGCAGGAAACCTTCTCGTCATTTAAAGCTACCTATAAGGACACCCCACTTACGATAATTTCTGAAGATGAAGTGCCATCAAACCTAAAGTTGGTCTTTAACATTATGAAACCAATAATGCAAAATATCTTGGGCCCTATGGGAGAGAACATGAATTTTGTAGTAGCAGAAAAGCAAGAAAGTTCATCGGTTATTCCAATAGACATATTTGGCAGCGAAATCCTCAGTCTAAACCTGGGAGATTATTCACAAACCATTCAGTTCCCACTGAATTCCGTACTAAAGGAAAAAATATGCCCCAAAGGAGCTCAGCGTTTTTCTGGAAAATGGAATTATTGTCCGTTTCACGGAAGCACATTAGAAGCCGAAAAATGATGTGTTGTTTCAAAATTTCAGCACAGTAACACTACTCGCGATTGCATTTTTAAATTTAAGAATTCCAAAAAACCATGACCAAGACTCCATCGTATGTATGGAGTCTTTCGGTTTAAAAACATATTATGATTACTTCAGTACAAGAACAAATTGCACCCATACAGGCACAACTTTTAAATCATCCCCTTTATGAACGAATCAACCATCCTGAACATTTGCGAATCTTTATGGAGCACCATGTATTTGCAGTTTGGGATTTTATGTCCTTATTGAAAGCGCTGCAACAGGGCCTCACCTGCCCTGAAGTACCATGGAAGCCCGTTGGAAATCCGAACACGCGTTATCTGATCAACGAAATCGTGCTCGCTGAGGAAACCGATAGTAACGCGAAAGGTGAACGTTTGAGCCACTACGAAATGTATTTGGACGCCATGAATGCGGCAAGAGCAAACACAAATACCATACAAAAATTCGTAGAAGAAATGGCGCACAGTAAAAACTGGACCTCAGCTATAACTGCCGCCAATATTCCCCCGTCTGTACGTGAATTTCTGCTATTTACATTCCAAACCATAGAACAAGGAAAACTTCATGAGATCGCGGCTGCCTTCACATTTGGACGCGAAGACCTGATTCCAGACATGTTTTCAGCCATCATAGAAAAGATACAGGGAAAATTTCCGAAAACCGATCTTACTGAATTACAATACTACTTCGATCGGCATATCGAATTGGATGGAGACGAACACGGTCCGATGGCATTGGTAATGGTGACCCACCTTTGCGACACTACGCAAAAGTGGAATGATGTCGTCGTTACTTCTATAAAAGCACTAGAAGCCCGCAAAAAGCTTTGGGATGGTATTCTAGAAGCAATAGAAAATGAAGCAATGGGTTAACTAAAAGGCAAATTGTATCTTTAGCGAAACCAAACGCCAATTATGTCTTCTCGCCATCGCTTTAATCGTGCGTATACAACTGCGAAACGAATACCTTTCAATGACGCGACAAAATTTGTCATTTTTAGTGATTGCCATAGAGGTGACAATAGCTTCGCAGACGATTTCGCCAATAACAGGAACATCTATTTCCACGCCTTAAAACATTATTACAATGAGGGTTTTTGTTATTGTGAGCTAGGCGATGGCGATGAACTTTGGGAAAATATTGAGTTCAAACAAATTTTTGAAGCACATCAAAACGTGTTCGACCTCATGAAGCTGTTCTATAATGATGGTCGACTATTTCGCGTGGTGGGCAACCACGATATGGTGTATCGAAATGAGAAATACGTGGAGAAGCATTTATACACGTTTTTCAACAAAGTGACAGGACAAGACGAACCATTATTTCCGGGTGTAACTTTCACCGAAGGCCTCATCTTTGTACACGAAACTACCCAACAAGAATTATTTATGCTGCACGGGCACCAAGCCGAATGGACGAACTATGTGGGTTGGAAATTCAACCGATTTATGGTGCGAGCTTTGTGGCGGCAACTGCAAATATTCGGAATAAGCGACCCGACGAGCCCTGCTAAAAATTACAGAGAACTGATAAAGGTGGAACGGCGAACCAAACGTTGGATCATCGAAAACAATAACCTTTTTACCATTACCGGGCACACCCACAGACCCCGCTTTCCAGAACCGGGAGATATTGCCTATTTCAATGATGGTAGTTGTGTACACCCCAGGAGCATCACGGGGCTAGAGATTGAGAACGGCAGTATTTCTTTGATCAAATGGCACATTGCCACTACTGAAGATGGCACACTAAAGGTAATCCGAAGATTGCTGGAAGGCCCTCAACGACTCATCGACTACAGAACTGACGGAAAATAAAACGACTTAAGATTCAGGTGCTAGGGTTACTCTGAGTTCGTGCAACGCATCCGTTATAAAAATTTGACACCCCAATCTACTATTTTCCTTTACGTGAAATGCTTCTGCTAGCATTAAGTCTTCATCATAGCTCATCTCTGGCAATTCATGGTCACTTTCAACATAACATTGGCAAGAGGCGCACATGGCCATACCACCGCAAACACCAATGGTACCTTCTTCGGCAAGTTCATACGAACGTATTACTTCCATGAGGTTCATATTCATGTCGGTGGGAGCCACGATTTCATGCTCCTTTCCATTTCGATCGGTTATATAAATGGTAATATCTTCCATCCTAAGTATTCGGGCGTTTCCCGCCTTTCGCCTTCAGGGGCGGCTGCAAGTCGGGCTCGGGCCTGCCTGCCGGTAGGGGGCTTTCGGCACTACACGGTAGTTTGCCTCTATCCCTAACGCATTATTCGATTTTTTTAATGACCGCCTTTGGCGCTTCTTTTTTACTACCGTCAAATCCTTCAACACCACCAACAGTAGTATATTTCATCACGTAACGCTTATCTGGAAAGATACGCTGATACGCACTCTGGCACATTAAAGTCGCCTCATGAAAACCACACAGAATCAATTTCAGTTTCCCTGGGTAGGTGTTCACATCACCAATAGCATAGATTCCCGGAATACTGGTCTGGTAATCTAGCGTATTGTCTACTTTAATTGCGTTTTTCTCAATTTCCAATCCCCAATCGGCTATAGGGCCTAATTTAGGTGCCAATCCAAATAAGGGTATAAAATGGTCGCAGTCCTTTTTAAATACTTCAGCTCCACGTTTAATAGCAACACCATTTACTTTGTCTTCGCCATACACATCTACCACTTCAGCCGGAGTCATCATCTCGATTTTACCTTCATTCTTGAGTTCTTGGACTTTGTCAACTGAATCTAAGGCGCCACGAAATTCATTTCTACGGTGCACCAAAGTGACACTTTCGGCAACATCGTTTAAGAAGATACTCCAATCTAGGGCGCTATCACCACCACCTGCAATG
>JAWWCH010000079.1:0-7194 GCA_033720575.1 Marinirhabdus sp. | reverse complement strand
GACTTTATATTCGAAATTAGGTCCGAACAGATCTTTGCCATATGCTTCTATAGTTTGTGAAAATCCGGCTTCTGTTCTACGTGCATTTACATTTTCAGGATCTTTGATAGGCCAAATAAAGTCACCGTTTCGCTCATTGGTCATCCCTTGGGTACCATAGATTTGTTCCTTCTGCTGGTTCATTAAGTAACGATCTTCCATCATGGCGACCAGCCTAAAAGGAAGTTCTCCGGCCTCACCTGCAGCTTTGATCATTGGAAGAAATTCAGGGATACGATCTGGATTGTGCTGCACCACATACCATGCTGCCGTATTGGTGGGTTCGCCCACCATAGACTTTCCAGGATACCCTTTGTCGTTAAGAAGCTGTGCTACAAATGCCATATTAGCACTATCAATAACCGATTGCATCTGCCAAAGGTTACCGTTGTATTCGGCTTCAGTCAGGCCCATTTCTTTGCCCATTTCTGCCCGAGCTTCTGCCGTCTGGGCTTGCATCAATTTGCGGTATCGCTGATCTAATATTGCTATACTATCTAATCGAGTTTTGAGCTGCGAATCGAATTCTGGAACCGTAGCTTCCTGCTGTTCCAGTTTTAATTCCAGCGCATCATTCCAATGTAGTTTTTGGGTAATGGTGGCGCGCTGCAATTCTAAAATTCCAGGATTACTCCGAACTATGGTTTTTAGTGTGGTTTCATCACAAAAGTAAAATTTGAAATTCAGCTTTTTCTGCTCCACCAGCTGGGTCGTCTTCTCTCTACTCGATGCCGATAGACCAATGACCTGATACCCCAATTCTAGCGCCTTATCTGTAATTTCTTTGATGTTATCGTAACCGTCGTACTCAGTATTCTGAAGATTGTACGCTATAACCACGATCAGGTTTTCAGCCTCTAGGAACTTGGTGGTATAATCTTCGCCATCACGTTCAATACTGAAATCATGAACAGGTGGTTCATATCCAGCTTGAATTTCGGTGGTTTCCACATCGATAAACTCACCTTCCTGTTGCGGATAATCGCCATTGGTAGTTACAATCTTTTCTTCACCATCTACCATGAACTTCCATTTGTATTCAAATATGGGTTGAGGCGCACCTTCTGGCACTTCCATCCCTTCCTGAATATTGGCCCCTATTTTGTAGGCTCTAAAATCGATCCATGGAAGGTGTTGCAATACGTAATATGCAAATGCCATCGAGGCAATAAAGCTGGCAAAAACGATGATTGTTCTACTAAATTTCGTAAAAAACGGCTGAATGTGCTTTCTTCCGAAGAATAAAATCAGGATAAAAATACTCAGTACCACATCTTTCCAAAACGATTCCCAAGGGGTTAGCTTTAACGCATCACCAAAACAACCACAGTCGGTCACCTTATTGAAATACGCAGAATAAAAGGTCAAAAAGGTAAAGAACAGAATCATGAGGAGTAAGCTCCAAAGGGTGAACTTCTTTGCATATCCTATAATGAGCATGATTCCTAGCAACACTTCAAAAATCACAACAAAGAGTGCGATGACCAAGGCAAATGGTACCAGAAACTCAAGATTCAATACATCAGGTGCGAAATAATCTTTCAGCTTGAATGAAAAGCCAACGGGATCGTTCAACTTGATAAATCCACTAATGATAAAAAAGATACCGACAAAAATTCTTAGAAAACCTACGATGTACTTCATATAAATCTTTTTTCAGTTGTTGTTATTTTAGAGTGCGCCGCTATTCTGACAAATGAATCATAGCAAACACGGCATAATTGATCATATCTTGATAATTGGCGTCAATACCTTCACTAACCAATGTTTTTCCTTGATTGTCTTCAATTTGTTTTACGCGTAACAATTTTTGCAAAATCAAATCGGTTAAACTGCTCACACGCATATCCCGCCACGCTTCGCCATAATCATGATTCTTATCGAGCATTAACTGCTTGGTAAGTGCTACTTTTTCATCGTATAGCTGTGTGGCATCTTCTAGCGACAAATCAGGCTGTTCAACCACCCCTTTTTCCAATTGGATAAGCGCCATCACACAATAATTGATGATTCCAATAAATTCACTTTCTTGACCTTCGTCTACTTTTTGTTCCGCATTTTTTTGCAAGCCGCGAATGCGTTGTGCCTTTATAAAAATCTGATCGGTAAGTGATGGTAGTCTGAGGATTCGCCATGCGCTACCATAATCTTTCATTTTGTTGATGAAAAGGGAACGGCAGGTTTCAATCACTGCGTTGTATTGTTCTGAAGTTTCTGCCATAGCGTTCTCTAGAATTTGCGTAAATTTCGCTTAAATATCTCAAAATAGAAAATTGTATACACTTAATTGTAAAGGGACATTGGTAGACCTCACCATTCCCAAAATCATGGGTATTATCAATGTCACACCAGACTCATTTTATGATGGTGGGCGAACAACGGTACTACGTGATATTGTTGCTCAGGCAGAAAAGATGGTGAATGACGGGGCAACCTTCCTCGATATTGGTGGGTATAGTTCGCGTCCCGGGGCCACAGACATTTCAGAAACCGAAGAAGTGAAACGCGTTGTACCGGTAATTGAAGTGTTGGCAAAAGAATTTCCGCAGATTCATTTATCGATTGACACCTTTAGAAGTGAAGTAGCAAAAAAAGCGGTTCATGCAGGTGCAGCCATGGTCAATGACATTAGTGGCGGGAGTCTCGACACTAAAATGTACGCAACGGTTGCCACGCTCGGAGTACCCTATGTTCTTATGCACATGAAGGGGACGCCGCAAAACATGGGAGCGCAAGCTAGCTACAGAGATGTACTTAGCGAAGTACTCTATTATTTTTCAGAAAAGATAGCAAAAGCCAGAGCTGCAGGCATTAACGATATCATTGCAGATCCAGGATTCGGATTTGCAAAAACTGCAGCCCATAATTTTGAATTGTTGCGAAATTTAGCCCATTTCAAAAACCTCGATGTGCCTTATCTGGTAGGTATTTCGAGAAAGTCGACCATTTACAATACCCTGGGGTGTTCAGCCAATGAAGCACTGAACGGAACCACTGTACTAAATACGGTAGCATTAGAACGTGGTGCTTCCATTTTGCGGGTTCACGATGTGAAGGAAGCGTCAGAATGCGTCACCTTGTTACAAGCCATGAACAATACAGACTAATTTTATACCTTTAACCAACTTAAATTCTCAGCGCCCTTGGAGCTTTTCGATATTATTCGAATTATAGATGTCATAGACATTCTACTTGCCGCATTTTTGATGTATTATTTATATCAATTGGTTCGCGGTACGGTAGCCATCAATATTTTTGTAGGCATCGTGATCATCTACGCCATCTGGCGCCTCACTGAATTGCTTCAGATGGAGTTGCTCAGTAAAATTCTCGGTGGCTTTTTGGGGGTGGGAATGTTTGCACTCATCGTCGTTTTCCAGCAAGAAATACGAAAATTTTTGTTGATGTTGGGGTCTACTAATTTTGCAGCCAGACGAAGAGTTTTAAAGAAACTGAAAATATTTTCTTCCGAAAAGCAAGATAGCAACAAAATTGCTCCAATCGTAAAGGCCTGCAGCAATATGTCTAAATCACGCACCGGAGCGCTAATCGTTTTGAAGCGCAACAATAGTCTCGACTTTGTGAAAAACTCAGGCGATGAGATGAATATTGAAATCAACCGCCCTATTATTGAAAGTATCTTTTATAAGAACAGTCCGCTACACGACGGCGCCATGCTCATTGAAGGCAATACGATTACCGCAACACGGGTCATTCTACCGGTGAGCAATGACCGGAGAATACCGCAACGATTCGGACTGAGACATCGCGCCGCTGTGGGCATTACCGAAAAAACGGATGCAGTGTGTTTAGTTGTAAGCGAAGAAAACGGACAGATCTCTTATTTAAAAGAAGGAGACTTTGTTCTATTTGAGGATATAGAACATCTACAGAATCAACTAGAAGAGGATTTAAGTTAACGATGAATTGTAAAAATTGTGAAACTCAGCTTGAACCACATGATCGGTTCTGCAAATTCTGCGGTGCGAAAATTGTTACCACCGCGCTTACTTACGGCTATCTGGCCAATGAGGTCTCCGAACGATTCTTCAATATAGAGAACAACCTCATTTGGCGTACTATAAAAGACATGTTTAGAAGGCCGGGTGAGGTAATTCATGGCTACATCAATGGCATCCGCAAACGCCATCTGAATCCCGCAAGTTTTTTGGCCTTGGCTATTACTACCTCCGGACTCTTTTTGTTCTTGATGCAGAAATTTTTTCAAGAGAACATGGACGCTTCTTGGATGGGTCAAGAAGACAACCCTATGCTTCAAGACATGGGTTGGTTCGATTTTATGTATGAGTATCAATCGATCATGTACTTGGCATTCATCCCGATTTATGCCCTGTTGGCAAAATTCACATTTTTCAATTATAAGGGCAGAAATAAATATTTGCATCACCTCATTGTAACCACCTATACCCAAGCACATTTGAGTGTTGTCTATTTCATTCCGGGACTCATTGCCATGGCTCTTGACATTAACTTTTTCAAGTATACCTATTTCTTCACCTTTCCACTGATGATCGTATTTTCAGCCTATGTATATAAGCGATTTTACCAACTAACATTGGGGAAAATTGTTGGCAAGACCTTGTTGTTTGCAGCAATCACGCTGGTATTGTACATAGGGTTTTCAATTGCTTTTGTCGCAATTTTGTTCATTACAGGCACCATTGATTTTGAAGAAATGATGGAAGCTGAAAAAGCGAAACGGGCGGTGTCTTATATTGCCTCTTCTGCCATGAACTGGACTTCGTAGAGGTGTTTGTAGTAGCCGTCGGCTCTTTGCAATAAAGTTTCGTGTGTTCCAGATTCCACGATTTTTCCGGCATCCATGACCAGAATTTTATCAGCTTTTTTGATGGTTGCCAATCTATGGGCAATGACAATCGAGGTACGCCCCTGAGTAATCTTATCTGTAGCACGTTGAATCATTTCTTCAGAATAACTATCTACTGAAGACGTGGCTTCATCTAAAATCAGAATACTTGGATCACTCACATAGGCGCGTAAGAACGCAATTAATTGTCGTTGACCCGATGACAACATGCTTCCCCGCTCCTTAACATTGTAATGATAGCTCCCAGGAAGCGAAGCTATAAATTTATGGACCCCAATTTCTTTCGCCGCCGCCTCTACTTCAGCTTCGGTAATAGAAGTATCATTTAAGGTGATATTGTTGAAAATAGTATCTGCAAATAAAAACACATCCTGCAGCACTACTGCGATCTGGCTGCGCAATGAAGCTAAGGTATATTCTCTAATGTCTTTCCGATCAATTTTTATGGCCCCGCTATTGATTTCATAAAAACGATTCAACAAATTGATGATGGTAGACTTGCCGGCACCCGTAGCACCCACAATGGCCACAGTTTCACCTGGAAACACTTGAAATGAAATGTCTTTAATTACTTCTTCGCCTTCATTGTATCCAAATCGAACATTCTCGAAAGCGATGGCACCTTTGGCATCACTCAAGACTTCAACACCCTCGTTAGAAATATGTGAATTTGTGTCTAAGATGCCGAATACACGATTGGCAGCAACCATACCCATCTGGAGGGTATTGAATTTGTCTGCTATTTGGCGTAGCGGACGGAATAGCATTTGTGAATATTGTATGAATGCCGTTACAATACCAAGGGTAATCACGCCACCTTCAGCCGCGTTCAAACCACCATACCACACTACCAATCCGATAGCAATACTCGATGCCATTTCAGCGATAGGAAAGAATATGGAGTTATACCACACGGTCTTGATCCAAGCTTTTTTGTGTTTTTGATTGATGGCAATAAAACGCTCGTATTCGGTTTGTTCCCTTGTAAAAATCTGTACGATTTTCATCCCAGTAATGCGTTCCTGGACAAATGAATTGAGATTGGCCACCTGATTCCGAACCTCTTCAAAAGCCACTTTCATCGCACGCTGAAACACGCGCGTAGCATATACAATGATTGGTAAGATGGCAAATACAATCAGTGCCAATCGCCAGCTCATATATAACATTACCCCCGCAATAGTGAGCATTTTTAACAAATCACTGATGATCATGAACAGACCCTGACTGAAAATAGAAGAAATGGTTTCGATGTCATTCACGGCACGTGTGGTTAATCGCCCCACGGCACTTTTGTCGAAATATTTCATCCTGAAACTCGTCATGAGTTTGAACAGTTTCACCCGCATATCTTTGATCACGTTCTGACCCAACCAATTGGCGTAATAAATGAAGGACAACTGAAACAATACTTCCAAGACCAAAACGGCCAACATGAGCATAAGGTAATACTGCAGCAATGGCATATCTCGGCTAAACATGGCATTGTCAATAGCCCGTCGCAATAATATCGGACTCAAAACCGCCAGGCCAGACATTGCAATAGCGGCAAAGGCCACATAGTAGAAGGTTAGTCGATACGCATTGGTGAAGGCCAACAACCGCTTGAACAACTTAAAATCAAATGCCTTTCCAGATTCTTTTGCCATGTTATTCGTTTACGCTTCGGTTGTTTTATTTACAAAAATATCTGCGGGATACTCAACCCGCGTTAGGTAAAGGCCATGAGCTGGGGCTGATGCGCCTGCTCTGCTTCTGTCTTTACTGTCAAGAATTTCTCGGAAGTCATTCAAGGAGGTTTTTCCAAAACCCACATCCAATAAGGTTCCTACGATGGCTCGCACCATATTTCGTAAAAATCGGTCGGCAACAATGGTAAAACACAGCTTATTCTCATCTAATTCCCAAACGGCCTTCGAGATATTGCAAAGGTACGTCTTTACGTCAGTCTTTGATCTCGAGAAACATTGAAAATCATTATGGTTCAATAACAACTGTGCTGCATTATTCATCAGTTCAACATCCGGGCATTGATACAATTGGTAGGCCAAGTTTTCTGAAAAGGGGTCCTTTTGCAGCACAATCAGATATTCATATGCCCGTGCTACAGCGTCAAATCTAGCATGAGCCTCTGGCAGGGTTTCTTGAATTGACTTGATGACAACATCTTTAGGTAAAAACGAATTTAACCGAAATATCGTTTCTTCAAGATCTTGAATCTCAGCAACATCGAAATGCGCAAAGAGTTGTTTGGCGTGTACCCCGGTGTCTGTTCTACCGGCTCCGGTAACTTTGATTTCTGTTCG
>JAWWCH010000078.1:0-7229 GCA_033720575.1 Marinirhabdus sp. | reverse complement strand
GAGGCTCTCCTTATTGGTTTCCTCCACCCGTTTTTCAAATGTCTTTATTTTTTCCTGAAGGGGATTCAACAGTGTTTCAAGGCTTTCTTTGTTTTGTTCTTTAAACTTGGTCGATTTCTCGTCGAGTATCTTATTTGCGAGGTTTTCGAACTCTTTGGTAAATCGTTCTTGCAGTTTTTCCACTTCTGCTTTCTGTTCCCGGTTTTTTTCCTCTAGGTTGATAAATTCGGCGTTTCTTCGCACCAATTCGCGGTCTAAGGATTCTTTCTCTGTACGAATGGCGTCCCGTTCGTGGAGGGCCGATTTAAAACGTTCTTCGAGTTTTTCCTGCTGAACGTGGGCTTGGTTTAAGCGCTCTTCCAGTTTTCCTGTTTCATTTTTCATTTTTAGCCGAGCGATAAGATTGCCCACAAAAGCTCCTGCCAAAAGGCAAATGGCGGCGAGAAGTAAAAAGAGAAATGTTTCGTTCAAAAGATATTTATTAAGGATGTGATTGAATTCTAACTAGGCGTTTTTGTTTCAACGCTTATTGAGCTCACTAATTTATTGAGAATTTATTGCTTTATCGAAAACCGTCCCGTGTTTTTGTCAAAATGTATGGCGTCTTCAGGAAAAAGACTGTCAAATTTGCCATCTCGGATGAGGTTACAAGGCTCATCTAAGTATACATTGTCTGGGGTCATAACAATCATCTGATCGCTAAGTTGAATCGCCAAATCAATTTCGTGTGTTGCGAAAAGAATGGTCTTGTTGAAATTATCGGCTAAACTTTTCAATAATTTCAAGATATAAGCACGATGATAGAGGTCTAAATGGGTTGTAGGTTCATCTAAAATGATGATGGGGGTATCTTGCGCTAGAGCACGGGCAATGGTAGCACGTTGTAACTGTCCATCACTCAGCTCAAAGCATTTTTTATTGGCTAATTTCAGTGTTTCTGTATTGGTCAAGGCTTTTTCTATTTGCAGTTGATCTGCCATTGTCAACGCACCCATCCAATTGGTATAGGGTTGTCTGCCCAAAGTAACCAATTCACGCACGGTAAGATTCATGGATGCTGGTGCTTCAGTCAGTACGATGCTCAATTTTTGGGCAAGTTCAATCGCACTGCTATTTCTCAGCGAAACTCCATTAATGGCTATGGTACCTTCGATTATGGGTTGCATTCCCGCTAGCGACCTCAAGAGTGTTGATTTCCCCACGCCATTCGCCCCCACCAAACCGATCAGCGCACCCTGATTCAATTTGAGGTGAATTTGCGAAGCGACAAGTTCAACGTTTTTTCGATGGGAATATCCAATGGAAACATTGTCAACTGAAATCGCCGGATGTAAGGTTGAATCAGACATAATTAAAACAATAACTTACGTTTTCGAACCAACAGCCATATGACCACTGGCGCTCCAATTAAAGAGGTGATCGCATTGATGGGGAGGGTATACTCACTAAACGGTAATTGTGCAATGGTGTCACAAAGCAGCATCAAAATACTTCCGCAGAGCATCACGGCCGGTAGTAGGGTAAAGTGATTGGACGTGGTAAAAAATTGACGCGTAATGTGCGGAACAGCCAAACCGATGAACGCTATGGGTCCGACAAACGCGGTAATACCCCCTGCAAGCACACTGGTGGCCAAAATGATGAGTACTGTTGTTCGTTTGATGTGCACGCCCATACTTTTGGCATAATTTTCCCCTAACAACAAGGCATTGAGTGACTTGCCGCTAGCAAATGCCATTACAATTCCTAGAATGCAGCAAATGGCCATGATGAGTGCACCATTCCATGACTGATTGCCCAAACTTCCGAAACTCCAGAAAATATATTGTTGTAATTTTTCAGCATTCGTAAAATAACTCAGAACGGCAACAACAGCAGCCGTTACACTTCCGAACATGAGTCCGATAATCAAAATCGCCATGGTGTCTTTTATTTTGAAGGTGACCGCCAATACAGCCAATAATACGAGGAAACTCCCCAAGGCAGAGGCGATGACAAGGCTCCATTGACTCATCAGGGTATTTCCCAAAAAACCTCCAAAGGCTCCAGCACCCAAAATCAAGAAGGCAACTCCCAAACTGGCACCGCTACTAAGACCTAGAACAAATGGCCCAGCAAGCGGATTGCGAAACAAGGTTTGCATCAATAATCCCGAAATAGCGAGTCCGCTACCCGTAAGAATGGCAACAATCATTTTTGGTGCTCTGTATTGTAGTATAATGAAGTCCCAGGTTTCTTGGGAAGCACCTTTTCCTATAAGTGCATTCAGTACCTCTTTAAGCGGTATGTGAACCGAACCCATGCTCAGGTTCAGTACCGCAGCCATTAGCAATACAGCTAAAAGTATGAGGAGATAGGTTTGATGTTTTTTTCGAGCATGCATCATTCAATTTTAGTGAAAAAATAGAGTTCATGATCAGGAAACAACTCGGGATGGAGAATTTTACCGATGTCTTTTAATACCATATCAGGACGGTTTGGTGCCAGTTCATAATAAAGAACGCCGCCGTTGGCTCCTTTTTTATTGGTAAAGCTGTACACATTGTTGTTTTGGTATGCGTCAAATTGTTCATAGGCACTATGGGCCTCTTTCATCTGATCGAGACTTGTAAATTGTCCTGGGCCAATCCAATACTGGGCATTCTTACCTTTTTCCAAAACCGATTCAACATTCAAAGAACTGCTACCCGTACCTTCTGTATCATTCCACAAGTATTCACCGTTCGCATCTGCAATTAATTGTGCGGCCCAACTTCCGCCTTGTGGAAGATGCCACAGATCTCTATACATCGCACCGCTGAGTACGGTGGGTTTCGATTCAGATTGCCCTGCCACGTTTTTGGCATTCGTATAATCAATCTTTATACGGTTAAAAATGCTGTCTGCCGTTTTCTCCTTTCCCATCAACACACCAAAAAATTTGATCCATTCCGCTTTTCCAAGCGGAGTGGTTTCATTCCAATCGCCATTGTAGAGCACTGGAATGCCGATTTCTTGAATCCTTTCTGCTGATGAGTTATCACTATCAATGGCGAAGGTTACCATCAAATCTGGTTGTAATTCTACTAAGAGTTCTGTATTTAGATCTTCATTTTTCCCCAGCTCCATTATTTCACCCGCGTCTATGCGCTGAATGGTTTTTTCTGAAGAGATATAATCGAGGTTCGGAAAACCTACCAAACGATCTTCCACACCAAGCATTTCAAGCGAAGGAATATGGGTGGTTGAAGTTACTACGATCGACTTCAAAGGAACCTCTATGATTCCATCAAATTTTTTCTTGGACTTAAAGTTATCGGCATCTTTGACCAGAATAAAATTGAATTCCTTATCCGAACCCGGCCATAGGTTTTTAAGTGTCAGTTTTTTGTAGCCTTCATACTGCTTCACTTTGAAACCTTCTGCGAATTGGACGTTGGTTTTGTGCACTTCAGCCTCCAATTCTTTCGGAGCTTCAACGATTGTCTTTTTTTTTGATTCATTCTCGGTTTTGCATCCCGAGAGTAAAACAAAAAGCATTAAAAAAGGCACCAAATTCTTCATGCCCAAATATAATAGTATTTCGATGATTGCTAAAGAAAAGAAAAATACTAAATTCGCCCATACTTTTTGGTGGAAGGCATACATCGTGTGCTTTTCTTAAAAGGGAATTCAGTTAGAATCTGAAGCTGTTCCCGCAACTGTATGTCGGTTCGCAAAAGTGCGAATTTGTGTTTCTTCAAATACCACTGTTCTATCAAAGGAATGGGAAGGTGGCACAACAGACAAGCCAGGAGACCTGCCAAAAGTTCAAATTTTGTCAAACCTTCGGGATAAAGGAACGATGAATAACAGCAGCACCTCTGGTAACAGAGAAGTTGGCTATGGTATTCAGAGCAGATCTCGACAATTATTTACGTACATGAAAACATTAGTACTATTGGGATGTACCTTAATGGCTGTTGCCGTACAGGCCCAAGAACAAATCTTAGACACGGTATTGCTGGATACCAAAACCGTTTTGGCGCGAAAAAATAGTGGTAAAGTTGTCACTCAAATTACGGCCGAAACACTTGCAAATAGAGCAGGCGCATCAGTGGCAGACGTACTAAACGAAATTGCAGGAATCGAAATCAACGGTGCTAGAAGTAACGATGGCCAGAATTTGGCCTACTATGTTCGAGGGGGAAGAAACCGTCAGGTGGTGATCATGGTAGATGGGGTTCAACTGAACGACCCGTCTCAAATTGCAAACGATTATGATTTACGACTCATTCCCGCTTCGGCTGTTCAAGAAATCGAAATTTTAAAAGGCGCCAGTAGTGTGTTGTATGGATCGGGAGCTGCAACTGCTGTGATCAATATTACCACGAAGAAAACTTCCGAAAAGAACATTTCAGCAATTTTTACTTCAACGCTAGGTAGTAACAGACCCACTGAAAGCGATTCAAAAGATGCTACCTTTGAAACCTTCACCAATAACGTTGCTGTAAGTGGCACCCTAGGACGCTTTTTTTACAATGCCAACTTTAGTAATCGATATACCGAAGGGCTATCTGCTGTAGCTGCACCTGCCGATAGTACTCGGTTTGAGAGCGATGTGTTTGATCGCTTCGATACGCGATTGAATTTGGGCTACCACATTACCGATAGCATCACCATAAGTCAGTTTGTTGCCATAGATAAGTTTAAAGCCGATTTTGATAATTTCAATTATACCGATGCCAATAACAGAAGCATCACGGAACAGATTAAAACTGGTGGACATTTTGAGTGGAAATACAAAAACGGTACCTATGTGTTCAATGACAGTTACCAATGGATTGATCGTCAGGTTATGTCTGACTTCCCCACTAAGTTTGAATCGGAGAGTTATAGTCTTGATAATTATATAAATCACCGTTTTAATACGCAATTCCAAGTGGTGTTGGGCTTGAATGTAAACCTTAGCGAATTCAACTCTTATACCGAACCTTTTGGGGAAACCGAATTTCAGCAGGAAGTAACGAGTGACATCGCAAACTTTGAAATTATAGATCCGTATCTCAACGTGGTGTACGTTTCTTCTTTCGGACTCAATATGAATGCAGGTGTTCGTGCGAACATACATAGTGTATACGACACACACTTCGTGTATCACTTGAATCCTTCGTATGTGTTGGAGTTGAACAAGACCACGGTAAAGTTACTAGCTTCGTACAGTACCGCTTACATCACCCCTTCTTTGTATCAATTGTATGATCCGTTATACGGCAATGCAATGCTAATGCCTGAAGAAAATACCACTTTGGAAGGAGGCGTTGAAGTTACATGGGGCTCAAATTGGAGGGCAAGTGCGGTTTATTTCAATAGAAATGAAGAGAACTACGTGGATTTTATTACGATAGATCCTGATCTGTTTTTGTTTCAGTACCAAAATACCGTTGAAACCTTTGAAGCCCATGGTGTAGAGGTAGAACTCTACGGCACCCTTGCAAAAAACGTAAACGCTACCGCCAATTATACCAATACCCAAGTTGATGAGCGATTTGCCTTGCGTATTCCTGAGCATAAAGCCAATGCTGGTATTAGTTATCTCTGGAAGGAGGTAACACAGATCGGACTTACATTTCAGTATGTAGGAGCGCGCGAAGATTCTTTTTTCAATCCAATTACGTTCGAGAATGAAAACATTTCGTTGGCTAGCTATAGCCTACTGAACTTCAACATGTCCAGTCGGTTAACCAAAAACGTGAAGTTGCTTGCTTCCATCACCAATATCTTAGACACGGAATACGAAGAAATCTATAGATTTCAAACCCGAGGTAGAAATATGTTAGCTGGTTTTGAACTCAGTTTCTAAAGGTTTTTTAAACGCCCTAAGTTTTTGTATTTTAGTTTTTTAGGTGTTTAAAACTACCTTATTGCTCTGCCACCATGATTTGGTGCAACGGATTCCACTGCTTGCTTTCTCCAACAACTTCAAGCGAGGTTATTGGTGTACGAACACTACTGCGCGTAGGGAAAATTTCTCCTAAAGCGGCTTCAAGTAAAGGTTCTCTTGGATCTCCCAGCGTTCCTAAATTGCTGTAATCTTCAGGTAATTCAACGTCTGGAGCGAGTCCGTCAAAATAATCGGTTACTCCATTTGCATTGGCTGTTTTAAAAACCAGTGGAAGCATAGCATAGGTATGGCTTGGGTTGGCCTCGCTCAAACGAAAGTTTGGCGCTGGCGCATCAAACAATAAAAAAGAGGCTTGAAACTTACCTGTGGTGAAATCGCCCACCTGAATCACTTCGATGTAGGGTTTAAGTCCGTTGATTACCAGTTCACTGGCAGAAGCTGTGCGTTCGGTAGTAATGATGTACACTCGGTCAAGATTTAAGCTGTTTATGGCTTCACCCGTAGTTAACACTCCATCAAACAACCCGGGACTTGCATATTCTTCCTGTCGGTCGGCATTCCATTCTTCATTGTAGAATACTTGTCCTTGGAACTGGCCTGTAATCATACTTGCCAAATCGGTTGCCGTACTTACCGATCCGCCACCGTTGTAGCGTAGGTCTAACACCAATTCGGTGATACCGTCCGCTTGAAATTGCGCAAAGGCAGCATTGAGTTGCGGGTCGAAATCTCTTGTAAAGGCGTTGTACATGAGGTATCCGATAGGCTGGTCTTCCACAATCAAGGTTTCTGCGATGTATACCGGGTTTTCTGTGTAGGGCGATTTTGTAAGTTCTACAGAATTACCATTCGGTGTAACGGTTTCCCCATCAAAAGTAGCGAGTCCAATGGTATATGTCGTTGGATCTAATAATGCACTAAAATTGTCTTCTGTAATTTGTTGTCCGTCTATGGTATTAAAAATGTCGCCACGCATCAGGCCTTTTGCCTCGGCATCTGTATCAGGAAGTACATATCGCACATAACCGAAGACGTTACCACTTCCGTCGGGATAGCGTACGAGGCCAAATTCCATTCCATTATTTTCTGTGGTCCCATTAAGGGCGTTGATCAATTCCACATAATCATCCACCAAGAGGCTAAAACGATCTTGCGGAGCTACTAAAAAGTCGAATAAACTTTCGGGTGATTCAAACGACTGAAGAAAAGTGTTCTTTTCGTCATCTGAGGCAAATGCATCATCCGCCAACTCAGGCGTTTCCTCTTTATAGAGGTAGTAAAAATTGAGTCCCCGATAAATAAAGTCTTTTACTTCAAAAGCAATTTCGGCCGTAAGTTCTCCCGTAAGTTCATCGTCTCGATCTTT
>JAWWCH010000077.1:0-7240 GCA_033720575.1 Marinirhabdus sp. | reverse complement strand
ATGAGCCGTGGCGTAATTGTAACAGACCTTCTTACTAAGGACCCTATATTGGAAGTGATCAATCAGTACAACTTCAACGACATAGAACCGTTCACTATTATATTGGTGATGTATGAATCGAACACAAGGTTGTTCGAGTTGGTGTGGGACGGAACAACTGCCCATTTCAATGAAAAGCCTCTACAACCTACCATCTGGTCTTCTTCCTTATTGTATACGCCAGAGGCAAAAGCAAAACGGGAAAAATGGTATTCCGAATTTCTTTTCAATCATCTCAATCCAAATTCAGACGAAATACTGAGCTTTCATAAGAATGCGGGGGATGGAGACAGCACAAATGCGCTCATCATGAACCGCGGAATCGTGCAAACCAAAAGCATTACCCAAGTCCAAAAACATCCGGAGGCAGTGCAAATGACGTATATTGATTTGCAAACCAACCAACAAAGCAACACATCTCTTTGAAAGCAACTGGAAAAATACTAGTTCTTGCCTACCCAGACACCTTCGTTACCATGAGTACGGAATGGATCTGTAAGGTGTTACCGTGGTTTGGATTGGGCACCAAGGAATACATAAAAGCGGGTCATGCCGCCCTAATTTTGATCGAAAACAGTACGGGCAAGTCGCGTTATTTCGATTTTGGAAGGTATATCACACCCGCAGGACATGGAAGGGTTCGTGGCGAAAACACAGATGCTGAATTAGCGCTTCCAATAAGGGCAGAATTTACAACAGATGGAAGTTTAAAAAACGTATCTGAATTTTTATTGTGGTTAGATCAACACCCGGAAAAAACGCATGGCGCAGGACGATTACTGGCATCAGTAAGCGATGCAATAGATTACCAGAGGGCATTCGATTATATTAGTGCGATGCAGGAGAGAGGCATTATCCCTTATGGCGCCTTTAACGCTAACGGAAGTAATTGTGCACGTTTTGTGACCGACGCCCTGCTTGCAGCCACCACAGACAGCCGCATCCGAAAATCGCTGCAATGGAACAAGCGCTTTACACCGAGCACCGTTGGAAATGTGGTCAAGGGTAATGCGGAGCGGCACACGTATCAGGTGCGCAACGGAATTATTGAACGCTATACGGGAAGTGCGTTAAAGGAAAATCTCACGAATTACTTTCACAGAAAGACCGCCAACGAAAACGTTGAGAAAACACCACTTGTAGTTGACAGCTTTGAAGGCTCAAACTACATTCAGAAATTGTCTGGCACGGGAAGTAGCGCGTGGTTTGAACTCAATCAAACCGAACTAGCGCCTCAACATTTCCGAATAAGACGCTACAATGAATTTGGAGTAATCGATTATGACGGTGTGTATGTGTCGGAGGTTTTCGACAAATCACAACCTTTTGTCTTTACCTATGACAGTCATTGTCTATATTGCCATATCATTCAAAACAACATTAAAATAAAACTACGTGGGATTGGTCCGTTTGCTAAGTTCAGTTTAAGGCAAAAGCAGCGTTCAGCTTGAAAACAGGGATGGGGACCCAAAAATATTCTCCTGTATCAAAATTCATCATTTCGTAACTCCCATGCATGGCGCCCACGGGTGCCTTCAGAATGCAACCACTACTGTAGGTATGCGCCTCCCCAGGTTGTAAAACGGGCTGTACCCCAACTACTCCTTTTCCGGCTACGGTTTCTATCGTACTCAAGGCATCTTTAATATGCCACTTTCGAGACACCAATTGCACCACATATTTGCTCTGGTTTTCAATGGTTATGGTATATGAAAAGGCATGCCCGTGTTTCTGGCTGTAATCCAATACGCCTTCAAACCGAGTGGTGACTGAAATTTTTATACCCTTTGTTATTTGATGTACCATATCAATATACTGCTGCAGTAACCAGAAAAAACAGGATCGCCGCTATGTTTGCACTTATTAAAAAAACAATGTTGAAAAATATAAACTTCAATATAGTGATAATTCGGCTTTGTTTGTAAAAATTCCGTAGGGCTTTATAAAAATAAAAAGGCCCGATAAGTAAAAATAATACGGACAGAAAAATATCATTCCCGATAATCAGGTCGGGTATCAAAAATATGAGCATGGCCAAAAAAAGAAAACTAAAGATGTGGAAGATAAATATCATGTGTTCCACATAAGTAAATTTCCTTTTCGAATACACCATCCAAAAGAACAAAGCAAAGAAAGGGGTAAAGAAAAACAGAAAGAACGGAATCTTAGAAGTCATATAATTTAAAAAACCGTACGGGTCTTCTTCAATTCGTTCTATGGTTTTATTTTTTTCATAAATAAACCGATTGAACTTGGTATCTGCATGCCCCAAACTATCCAAGGCAACCGAAGCGTCCTTGATTTCACTGTACTCATAAAATTCTTTATATAGGGAAAATCGCTCAACGAGACGTTCACCTCCAGAAAGTTTAGCCAAGCTGTCTTCGGAAACAGGAGTATAGGTTTTTTTTACATCCGTGCTGTCTGCATTATATTTCGATTTTCGCTTTGCAATTTGTTTTTGCACTTCGTCCTGAATACTATCTACGAATACCGCCTGTTGTTCCGGACTTAAATTATCAGCGTTACTAGCCAATACAGCCGCAGCATTTTGGACGGCTTCTGCATTATCGGAATTCTCCTTAACATCAACTAAGGGATTCGATTCGGGCGAAAAATACGTAATGGTGCTATTCAGTAGAAAATATATAATCGAAACACTCAGAAAAAAACGGAAGGGATTGGCATATCGCAATCGTTTTCCATCTACATAACGCCTGGTAATCGTACCTGGCTTGAACAGAAGATCTTTGACCGTATATCGGAGACGAGAATCGTAACTCACAATACTGTTTAGGAACTCACTGATAAAGTCGTAAAAACTGAGCTGTTTGGTGCTATTCAGCTGGGAGCAATACGGGCAGTACACATCACTTAAATCTAACGGCTGACCACAATTGAGACATTTATTGCCGCGGTATTTGAAGTGTTTTCGATTTTTCTCGCTAACGTCCTTGCGGCTCGTAGCTAACCGTTTATCGTCCATATCGTAAATGTACAGAAAGTTTTAAAATCACGTTCTGATGTTCCTTTAGAAATTACCTATTGCGCCAGAAAAATGGGGTCAACAGGATGAGGACTGTAAACAATTCCAATCGCCCGATCAACATCAAAAAGCTAGCCCACCACTTGGCAGCGACAGGCAGCGAGCCGTAATTATTGACGGGCCCAAGGTCACCCAATGCGGGACCTACATTGCCCAAAGTGGAAGCCGCACCCCCCAGTGCCGTTTTATAGTCTAACCCTAGCCAAGAAAATACCAATACTCCCATGATAAAAGAGAGCATATAGAGGATGAAAAAGCCAAGAATATTGTAAACAATAGGTTGTTGTACCGATTTATTATTGTAGCGAACGGGTAAAATAGCATTGGGATGCAATGTTCTTCGGAATTCTAATATACCATTCTTTATCATGATTAAGTGCCGCACGATCTTTACCCCGCCGGCAGTAGAACCCGCAGATCCTCCCAAGAACATGAGACCGAAAAAGAAAATGGTCAAAAAGGGTGTCCAAAGGGTATAATCTGCCGTTACAAAACCTGTGGTGGTAACGATAGCCAAGACTTGAAAAAGACCATGTCGAAAAGCGCTCTCCAAGTTCCCCCAAACCATAGGATGTGAAATACTTGAAGCCGTGATGTCTGATTGATAGTAAATGATAAGTGCCACTATTACCGTAAATATCGCCACAAATGAGGCATACCATTTAAATTCGTCATCTTGAAAGATTCTTCTGACCCGAGCTTTGAACGCGAAGTAGCTCAAAACAAAATTAGTTCCCGCGAGAAACATAAAGATGATGATGATATATTGAATAATCGGTTGATCGTTCCAATAGGCTACACTGGCATTTTTCGTGGAGAATCCACCGGTGCTCAACGTACTCAATGAGTGGTTCATCGCATCGAAAAGGTTCATTCCGGCGGCTTTGAGCAAAAGTGTTTCAGCAACGGTATAGCCTACATAAATCAACCATAATCGCTTTGCTGTGTCGGTAATTCGAGGATGCAGCTTATCGCCTCCTGGGCCGGGTGCTTCTGCCGTAAACAATTGCATCCCGCCAATCCCTAATAGCGGAAGAATTGCTATGGCCAAAACAATGATCCCCATACCGCCAATCCAATGCGTAATGCTTCGCCAAAAAAGTACACCTTCAGGCAAAGCCTCGATATCGCTCAATATTGAGGCACCTGTAGTGGTGTATCCGCTCATGGTTTCAAAAAAAGCATTGGCAAAGCCTGGAATGGCCCCCGTAAATAAATAAGGTAATGTTCCTGCAAGGGCCATGGTAATCCATCCGAAGGTTACGATGATATACCCTTCTCTTTTTTGGATTTCTTTTCGGTGACCTCTTGTAAAGATCATTGCGGTCGCACCAATTCCCAAAGCAACTAAGCCCGCAAGAGCAATCTCAAAAGAAACGCCGTCGGCGTATAAAACGCTTATTAACGCAGCGAGCAACATAAATCCGCCGTTCACCAACAAGAGCAGCCCCAGTAGATGTAAAATGATTTTGTAATTAAGACTTACAATAGAATGCATCAAACAAAGAATTTTTCCACTTTGGTTATGGATTGTGGTAGACAGCATATCACGACTCTATCTCCACTCAAGATTTTAAAATCACCAAGGGCAATGAGTCCTTCACCATTTCTGATAACTCCCCCAATGATTGCCGAACGTGGAAGATCTATTTCTTTTATGAATTTACCGGAAACGTGCGAGTTGGGAGTTACCACAAATTCGAGCAACTCTGCATTCATGTTGTTCAATTTGGTCATGGCCACAACTTCTCCCTTCCGAACATAGCGGAAAATCGTATTGGCGGCAAGCAGTTTTTTGTTGATCAAGGTATCTATTCCAATAGATTGCGACAATTGGAAATAATCCATATTTTCAACCAGGGCGATAGCTTTTTTCACCCCTTTGCTTTTTGCGACCAAACACGACATGATGTTGGTCTCACTATTACCGGTTACAGAAATAAACGCATCCATTTCAGCAATAGATTCTTCCATCAATAATTCAACATTCCGACCGTCTCCATTGATTACCAGGCAACTGGGAATTTCATCGGCAATTTCAAAAGCCTTTCCACGGTTGCTCTCAATCAATTTTACTCTGAAGCTATTTTTGCAAAGATCATTCGCTGTTTTGTAGCCAATCTTGCTTCCACCAAGAATCATCACATTCTTGATTTCAGTTTTCACCTTTCCCGTAAGCTTGAAGATTTCATCTACGCCTTTCTTGGTCGTCGTGAAATACACCTGATCGCCTTCTTTGAACTGTGTATCTCCTCTCGGGATCAACGTATACTGGGTTCCGAACCGTTGGATGGCCAATGGAACATAATCTAAACCAGGATATAATTCACCGACCTCCTTTACAGTTTTATCCACAAAATCAGCCGTACGAGACAGTACTAACCCAATCATAATGAGTGCCCCGTTCTCGAATTCATAAGTATCATTAAAACCACTTTGGTTCAACAATAGCGAAATTTCATTCGCCGCCAATGATTCGGGAGAAATGAGTTCATCAATACCAAATTTTTTAAATCCGACTTCATCCTTATTATCTAAAAACTCGGTATTCGAAATACGGGCAATGGTTCGCTTCGCACCCAATTGCTTGGCCAAAACGCATACCGTAATATTCGTAGTTTCACTGCTGGTTACGGCAATTACAAGGTCTGTCTGATCAATTTTCGCATCTTTCAGGGTTGCAATAGAAGTGGCATCCCCTTTGATAACGCGAATATCCAAGTGGGTATCTGCATATGTTAGCGTCTCACGCTTATTGTCTATCAAGGTGATATCCTGAGACTCGTACGACAATAGCTTTGCAAGATGAAAGCCAACCTCACCAGCTCCGGCAATAATTATTTTCATGTAGTGTGACTGAAATAGATAACACAAAGGTACAATAGAAATCCAAAACAATTGAATATCATACCGAGGGATTGCAATGCACCATATAATGCCCTGCCAATTTTTTAAAAATCCGACAAAAAGTACGTAGCTTTGCAGCCGCAAAATGCTATGGACAAGAACGTAACACCTTATAAAGACAACGATAGTTCAAAGAAAGAACAGGTAGAACAAATGTTTGATACCATTTCTGGCAACTACGACGGGCTCAATCGAATCATTTCATTGGGCATTGACCAAAAATGGCGACATAAAGTAGTGACATGGGTGGGCAATTCTAAACCAGACTGCATTCTTGATATTGCCACTGGAACGGGCGATTTGGCGCTTCAGTTTGCCGAACGAACCTCAGCCTCAAAAATCGTGGGCCTAGATCTTTCCGAAGGAATGCTTTCGGTAGCGCGAAAAAAAGTGAAGGATAGCACATTTGCCAACCGAGTGACTTTTATGAAAGGAGACAGCGAAGCCTTACCTTTTGAAGACAACAGTTTTGATGCCATAACGGTGTCATTCGGTGTACGGAACTTTGAAACCTTGGAAAAAGGTTTGGCCGAGATTTATCGGGTGTTAACGCCAGGCGGAACATTTGTTATTTTGGAAACTTCTGTGCCTACTAAATTTCCGTGGAAACAAGGGTATCATTTGTATTCACGAGGCATACTTCCTATTATAGGCAAACTATTCTCCAAAGACAAAGTAGCGTATACCTATTTAAGCGAAAGTGCCGCTGTATTTCCATATGGTGAAGCGCTCAACAATATTTTACGAAAAATTGGGTTTATAGAGGTGGAAAATAAACCGCAAACTTTTGGTGTTGCCACCATTTATACGGCAAGTAAATAATGACGAAACGCATATTCTTACTACTCACAATTATTCTTTTAGCTCAAAGTGCACAAGCACAACTGTTCAGCAAAGAACGATTGGCCAATCTAGAAACTTTTGACAACCGTTTTCTTACCTGGGGGTATTTTTTGGGGTTCAATTCCTATGATTTTAAGATTGAGTACAAAAATCAGTTGGAAGACGACAATACCGACATTCTTGTAAACGGCCAAAGCGGTTTCAATGTGGGCCTTATTGGCGATATGCGCGTTAACCGATACATCAACTTACGCCTAGAGCCTGGTCTGTATTTTACCCAAAGAGACCTAATGTTCCCAAACTTGATAGAAGAGCGGGATTTTCTCCGTGAGGTAAAATCAACCTACATCCACGTGCCTTTGTTAGTGAAGTTTTCTACCAAACGACTGAACAATATTAAACCGT
>JAWWCH010000076.1:0-7268 GCA_033720575.1 Marinirhabdus sp. | reverse complement strand
TTGAAGGTATCAATCTTCGCCCTCTCATTTTCGCAATCTTCACAATCAACCGCATGTTGCTTATCATAGGTAACATGAACTTCTACATGCTCCACATGCCAGCCTTTTCGTTTGGCATACATCTGAATGGTCATGACGGTACACGCAGCCAAACCGGCAGATACCAATTCATAGGGGGTCGGACCGTAATCATTGCCCCCAAAACTCACAGGTTCGTCTGCCACGCTATAATGCCTACCCATTTTCAAATCGGTTGTAAATCCGTCATTCTTGTTTAAACTTGCGGCTACATCATAAGACGATGATATGTTATTAGATTCTGGAAGATCAACATATTTAGTGGCCCAGCCTGCGATAACGTTCCCCACATAGAGCGAGTCTGCTTTGGCTGAAAGCAGGTGGTCTGCACCATCTAGCGATATGAAGCTTTTGGGATGCTTCGCAGCTCGATACAATTCCTCGGCATTAGAAACGGCAACGGTTGTGTCTTGGGGCGAATGCATGATAAGAAGTGCCTTCCCAAAGGCATGAACTACATCATTTAACGGCTGTTTTTCTAAGTCGTCCAGAAAATGCTTTTTTATGGTGAACGGCCTGCCACTCAAATTGACTTCAGCTTTGCCTTCACGTTCAATTTTAGGAATGTCCTGCTCTAAATGCTGCTTTACATGTTCAGGATGGCTAGGAGCATTTATGGTCACTACCGCTTTAATCTTTGGTAATTGTGCTGCCGCCATTATCGCAGCTGCTCCCCCTAGTGAATGTCCAATGATTAGGGTAGGGGCCTCATATTCCTTTTCTAAAAAGTCGGCCGCAGCGATCAAATCTTCTACATTTCCACTGAAGTTGGTGTTTTCGAAATCGCCTTCACTTTCACCCAAACCTGTAAAATCGAAGCGCAGCACCCCGAAACCTGCTGAAGTAAGGGCGCGACTCACATTTTTCACTGCCAGTAAATTTTTTGAGCACGTAAAGCAATGAGCGAAAATGGCAAAATTATGCGGTTGCTGATTTGCTGGCAGTTCAAGTCTACCCGCTAAGGTAAGCGACTCTTGGTTTTTGAAATTTACTTTGTGTAGGTTCATGGCGAAACTTCAGTCTTTGAAAAGTCTGGTGTAAAGGTAAGCTGCACAATGATTCGGTCGAAATCGGGTCCGTCTAAGTGGATACGTTGGTACCCGATTCTAGATTTTAGGAGTGAATTGAAGGTTCGACTTACCCCCACACCGAGCCAATTCTGAGCAAATGTGGGCTCATCTCCTACGTTTAACCAGATTTCGTTATAAATATCGGCACTCCACGTATCTAAGAACGGAAAAGTGAACTTGCCCATATACCGAAACCAATGTCGCGTTGTGGTTTCTCCATTCTGTACAATAAATCGATTTTCCAATCGAGCTCTGTGGTCTACTTTAGCTTTTCCGATGTTGTGGTCTAATAGAATATCTTCCACAATACGATGTTCATCAAAAGATGCTGGGGTGTCTGACAAATAGGAAAAATCATTCCTGAAATAGGCATATCCACCACCCACAGATAATCCGGGCATGATACGATATTTGACACCGGTTCGTATCTTGAATTGTTGGATTTCACTGGCAAGTTCAAAAAATCGAACTTGGGTCTGCAATTGCACCGAGAACTTTTCCGAAATTTTACTGTTTGAAGCCAAGATATACCAGGCTCCCAATTCATCACTTCCATCATTTTGCGCTGCGGCCGTTGTTACGGCAAGCAGCGCAATAGCCACTACAAGTAGTTTCTTCATACAATTTAATCTTCTGCGTTTAATTTTACATTTTTTATTTGGTCTCCGTCCATAGAAGAATTACGGCTTCCTTTTAGATGTTGATCTAAAAACTCCTTGATTCTTCCATAGGCTTCCAATTGATTTTCCTTCTTCACAAAACCGTGGCCTTCATCTTCGAATAATACATATTCAACCGGAACGCCATTTTTACGGACACCTTCCACGATTTCGTCACTTTCAACTTGTAACACCCTGGGGTCTTTAGCTCCTTGCAAGACCATCAGGGGTTTTGTGACACGATCGGTGTGAAACAGTGGCGAAATTTCTTTCAGCCGCACAGAGTCTGCCGTATTAGGATCACCCATTTCGGTATATAAGGCCTCCTTAAACGATTCCCACCACGGTGGAATGCTCTTTAAGGTACGTACCCAATTGGTTACACCATAAATATTCACCCCAACTTCAAACTCTTCCGGAGCATAGGTGAGTGCTGCCATGGTCATATATCCACCGTAGGACCCGCCAATGATTCCAATTCGCTCTGCATCAATTACGTCCTGACTGGCTAACCAGTCTTTTCCCGCGATACAGTCTTTTAAATCTTTGTCACCATGATTTTGATCATCCATTTTATAAAAGGTTTTCCCGTAACCACTGCTTCCGCGATTGTTTACCGCGAGAATTGCATAGCCGTGATTCACCAAATATTGAATGGTACTACTGAAGTTTTGTCGGGATTGTCCCCCAGGACCGCCGTGCACCCATACCAGGGCAGGCACTGGATTTTCCTTTGAAGCTTGTATGGGTTGGTAATAAATGGCTGGAATTTCTACGCCGTCAAAAGATGGAAATCGTACCACTTCTGCTGAGACAAGGTCGTTTGCATTGATTTCGTCGTTCAAATTCTCAGTGAGACGCGATAGTTTTTTCGTCTTCATATTATAAGAATATGAATCTGAAGGAGTGTTTGAACCTCCAACGCGTAGCAAGGCCGCTTCCTCATCTCTAGAAAAATCTACACTGGTGATTTCTTTGTTTTCGAAAGAAGGGAAATCTACTTCTTCACCGGTTGCAACTTCAGTAATCTCTAAACTATTCTTGGCGTCTTCATTGATAAACGTAATCTGATAGGTGCCATTTTCACTAAACGAATACCCGTTGATGTCCCAATCACGTTCCAACACCTTTTCTTTGGTTCCAGCGTCTAAATCGTAACGCATCACATAGCTGAACTCGCCGCCTTCATCGGTAGTGTAATAGAGATATTTTCCATCTGGAGAAAAGGCTTGCGGACTGTTACCACTTATTGTTTCATTGATCTTCGTTTTCTTCTTGGTTTTCCTGTTTAGGACAAATAGATCGGTGTCATTGGTATTGATGGGACTAACCAAGGCTATATATTTCTTATCATCGCTCATGCCTGCAAAATCAAAGCCTTCTTCGATTTGGTACAACAGGGTGGGTTCCATGGTTTCGATGTCCATTTCATAAAAATCCAAAAATCGAGGGTCACGTTGGTTACTGCTAAAGTAAAAATGCTTACCATCTTTAGACCATCCACGGAATAGGGCCCGAACATTTTCGGTAGGGGTAAGTGCTTCAATACGATCACCGTCTTTCATGTAAATCTTAAAGATCTCGTCACCATTGCCATCCATTCGGAACAATATCCGATCGTCTTCTGGAAAATAGGAGATACCGAAAACCGAGGCGCTATCACTTTGGGTGATGGGGGTTAAATCTCCTCCCGTCGCTGGAGTGTTATACATATTGTAAATCCCCGATCTATTGCTGGTCATCAACACTTTTGATTTATCAGGCGAGTAACCATTCGCAAACGCATTTTCATTGTCCATAAATTGAGCAATGGTATACGTTTGTATTTCGTTTTCTGTAACCGCAACTTTTTCCTTCTTCGAATCTTTACAATTCACGAAGAGAGCAGTTAGCAGGAGTAATAGGCCAAAATGTTTCATAATTCGCTGGTTTTTGGTTATTTCATTTTAATGACTTTGGTCTCTTTGAATGTAGATATCTCAGCTTTTTCTACCAACGCTCTATACGTAGGCCAATCATCGGCAAAAAATGCGTTGGTCTGTATGAGTGCCTTTTCCAATTCGGCTTCCGCCTGCCGAATCAAGGTTCGCTCCGTTTGTGTGAGTCCGTTAGGTCTGCTGCCACTGTACCAGTTCGCTTGACCAATTCGTTGCATGACAGTAACTTCAGGATTGCGGGTAATTCCTTGTCTTTTATCCACTTTCCCCAAATATAAGGCGATCAAAGAATCGATTTCCTTGGTAATTTCTTTACTAGCTTCAATTTCGTCCTTGAATTTTTTGGCGTCTTCTTTTTGTAGTCTTTTGCTGAAATCTTCCGCGGCAGTTTGACTTTCTACTAACTGTTTTACGGCATCTGCGGCCGTTTGGGTCATACGCTCCAATTGTTTCGAAGCATTATAGCTATCAATGATGGCTTGCTGCGGAATTTCCAACCTCGGGTCGCTTTCAATGGTAATATTGGTTGAACTTGTATTGCCATTATTTTCAAGGGTCACTTTGTAGGTGCCAGGTTTTACCGAAGTTCCGCCAGGTTCGCCACGTCTTTTTCGAATGGTACGCGAAGGCCGATCTACTCCCGCTTCATCCATCCACCAGCGCCAAGTGTAGATACCGCTGCTATCAGGAACTTTTCGTTTTAAGGTTCTGATAAGCCGTGTTCCATCGTATATTTTCATATAAATAGAATCATTGCTCGGTTTATTCTCCTCCATTTCTGAGTTGGCTTCAATTTCATCGCTGTCATCGTCTTTTTCGGTATCGTCTTCGTTCTCTTTTTCGTCTGAAGGGTCTTTATCGGTGGTATCTTCTGCTTTGAAATAATACGTAATTCGAGCGCCTCCTGAACGGTTTTCCCCATTGTATAGGGCATCTCCTCCAAATCGGCTCCCAGTGGGCTGTTGGTAGGCTGCTTGGTAGGCAGTAGGAGGGGAGAATACTTGAAGAGGTTGGTCTAAAACGTTGGTGTTCGTGGCAATTTCCCGCAACGGGCGAATATCATCGAGCACCCAAGCCGCACGTCCAAATGTTCCAATCACCAAATCGTGCTCTCGTTCCTGAATTACCAAGTCTTTTACCGAAACCGTTGGAAATCCGTTAGTCCATTTCATCCAATCTGTTCCCGCATTGGTAGACACATATAAGCCGTCATCTGTTCCCAAGAACATCAAATTTTTCTCAATAGGGTCTTCAATAATACTGAGCGTATAACTCTCAACGTCATTCTCATCCACAATACGCTTCCACGTTTTTCCGTAATCGGTCGTTCTATAGGCATACGGAGTGTAATTGTATCTTCGGTAATCATTTGCCACCAAAAGTGCTTCGCCTTGGCGTTTATTACTCGCTTTTATTTGAACAATCCAGCTTCCTTCAGGTAATCCAGGAATATTCTTTGACACATCCGTCCATGATTGTCCGCCATTGGTAGTGTAGTGTACGCGTCCGTCGTCACTTCCCACCCAAAGCATGTTGCGCTCTAGCGGTGATGGCTCAATCACCAAAATCGTGGTATGGTTCTCGGCACCAGTTGCATCCATGGTTAAGCCACCACTTTCACTTTGCTTCTGTTTTTCGGGATCGTTGGTGGTAAGGTCTGGAGAAATAACTTCCCAAGTAAGGCCTTTGTCAGTCGATTTGTGTACAAATTGACTTCCGAAGTAAATCGTGCTATTATCAAACGGATCGATATTGATGGCGCTGTTCCAATTAAATCGCAAGAACATCTCTGGATCGGGATGTGTCGGTTTAACCGTGTAGTTGTTTCCAGTAATGTAATCGTACCGACTCACAAAACCTTGCTGACTCATACTCCAACCGTAGCGGCTATCGTCGCGATCTGGAACCACATCGAAGCCATCGCCGAAGCTAATTTCTTGCCAATAGCTATTTCTAATTCCTTGTGCTTTCCACACATATGCGGGTCCACGCCAGCTACCATTATCTTGCATTCCGCCGTACACATTATACGGAAATTCATTGTCGACAGCGATGTGATAAAATTGCGCTACCGGTAGGTTACCCACGAATCGCCAAGTTTTTCCGCCGTCATGGGTAATATTCATACCGCCGTCATTTCCATCTATCATAAAACTTCCGTCTTCTGGATGAATCCACCAAGCGTGGTGATCGGGGTGCACCCCATTGTCTACACCGTAAGCAGGCATCAACTCTGAAAAATTCTTACCTCCATCTTGGGATACATTTACGTAGGTAAATACCGAATAGACTCGATTTTCATTCTCAGGATCTACGAAAATGTCGCTATAGTAAAACGGACGATTCCCAATATCATTTTTGTCGTTTATTTTCTTCCAATTGAATCCGCCATCTTCAGATTTATACAGAGCATTTTTCTTTGCTTCCACCAATGCGTACACAATGTTCGGTTTGTTAGGCGCAATGGCCAAGCCTATACGTCCCAATTCACCTTTAGGCAAGCCATCTGCATCGGTACGTTCTTCCCATGTATTACCACCGTCGTGAGTGATAAATAAACCTGAGCCCTCGCCACCCGACTTAAAAAACCAGGGGTCGCGTTTGTGTTCCCACATGGCGACCATCAGTTTATTTGGATTGGTGGGGTCCATCACCATATCGGCTACACCTGTTTTGTTGTTCTGAAAGAGAATTTTGTTCCAAGTCTTTCCACCATCTGTAGTTTTAAAGACACCACGTTCCGGATGCTCACCCCATGGTGAACCAATCGCTCCAACATATACAACATCAGGGTTTGTAGGGTCAATGATAACTTTATGAATATGACGGGTTTCTTCCAACCCCATGCTTTTCCATGTTTTTCCGGCATCAAGACTTTTATAAATGCCATAACCTCCATTTAAACTGTTTCTAGGATTCCCTTCACCGGTACCTACCCAAATTACGCTGGGATTGCTCTGTTGTATGGCTACAGCACCGATAGATGCCGTTTTTTCATTGTCGAAAATGGGGTCCCATTTAATTCCGCCGCTCGTACTTTTCCAGAGTCCGCCGGAGGCAGTACCCACATACATCACATCAGGATCATCGGTTACCACGTCAATAGAAGTCACCCGTCCTGACATTCCGCCAGGACCAATGTTCCTGGGTTTCATGTCTTTAAGAATATCGTTTGAAAGTTGTTGCGCTAGTAGATTGGCCGAAATAAGGCATAAAAATGCTAAGAAAAAATGTTTCATGGTGGTAACTAAAAAAATTAGAAATTTAAAGATACTAAAATCGATTTTGTTCTTATCGAATTTAATAGATGGAATGGACCGCGGTTCTAACTTTTGTTTAACAGAAGGGAGTAGAAACTTCGACAATTATGTAGTATTTTTAAGAAATGAAAAAGAAGCGACCTAGTACAGGTTTTGTATTTACGAAGCATACTCCCGATGAACAGTCGTTGTTTGATCGGCTTTTTGAAATATTTCAAGAGTTGATTACGCATACTTCTGGTGATTTTGATGAAGCTATCGATT
>JAWWCH010000075.1:0-7341 GCA_033720575.1 Marinirhabdus sp. | reverse complement strand
TGAAATACTGGAATACATGCTGGGCTATTACAGCCAGCTTAGGCCACATCACTATAACGGTGGTTTAGCCCCAAACGAAACCGAGCGCAGATATTGGCTTGGCTATAACGATGTGGCCAAAATTAGTTGACCACTACAAAGATGCTGTTTTCATCGAAGGCATACACTATATCAGACCTTTTGGTGGTCGAAAGATTTTCTATATTTGGGAAGCTGTAGAACAGGAGCTCTATGCCCATACCGTCCGCCCGCGTAACCTAATCCCAATGGCGTCAGGGAGAGTATGTAATGGCTAGCATTGGTGTACGTAATAATAAGCTGGTGCTGGATTTTCGCTACAAAGGTGTACGGTGCAGAGAGCAAACGGCGCTAACCGACAGCAGAAGTAACCGGGCGAAACTCACCAAACTTATCGATGACATTGAAGCTGCCATTCGTCTTGGTCGTTTTGTTTATACTGATTTCTTCCCTGGTAGCCCAAGAGCCAAACATTTTGAGAACGAAGATAATGCCATAAAACAGCGTCAACCTGACACAACTCCTGCTGTACTGTATCGCGAGTGCCCTACGTTTAGTGCATTCTCTGCTGAGTGGCTTGGTGAGAACGAAGGTGTCTGGAAAGTCAGTCACAATGCCAATGTAATAGCGATATTTGAGCACTATTTACTGCCTACCTTTGGTATGCTGCGACTTGATGTTATCAGCCGTGCGGATATTCTGAAGCTGCGCGCTAATCTGACGAAACAGAAAGATGGCAAAAAGCGCATTTCCAACGACTGGATCAACCACATCATGGCCCAGCTTAGAAAAATCCTGGCTGAAGCAGCAATACGGTATACGTTTGATAATCCTTTCGTGGATATCAAGCCATTAAAGATTGAAAAGCCACTGATCAATCCACTTACCCTGCAGGAAGTTCGAATGTTTCTCGCTGGCGTACGACCTGATTTCAGGCAGTACTATACCGTAAGGTTCTTCACTGGCTTGCGCACGGCTGAAGTTGACGGTTTAAAATGGAAATTTATCGACTTCGAACGCCGGCAAATTGTTGTGCAGGAAACCATAGTTAACGGTAACAAAGAGACACCTAAAAACCAGCACTCGTACCGGCATGTACACATGTCCAACGCAGTATTTGAAGCACTGGCTGCTCAAAAACTTATCACAGGGCACTGCGAATTCGTATTTTGTAATGCTGCAGGTAATCCACTAGATCACCGCAACGTAACAAAAAGGATCTGGACACCGACATTAAAGTTACTGGGGCTCCCCCACCGCCGCGCCTATGAAACCCGCCATACTGCGGCAACATTATGGCTTGCCGCCGGAGAAAACCCAGAGTGGATAGCCAGGCAGTTAGGCCACAGCTCAACCAAAATGCTATTTGAGCGTTATAGTCGCTTTGTGCCCAATGTGACACGTCAGGATGGCAGCGCATTTGAAGCACTGCTGGTTGGATTTTGATTGATTCAGTGATTGGTTAGTCAATTAATCTGAATAATGGATGAGAAGCTTCTCCTCTCAACTTGACCTATCTCCATATACCAAACCAACATTGACTGCTTAAACTTTTTCTGACAACCCTTGTTTATTTTGCCTAAACTCGATGATTTTTAGGCTTGTAGTCATATATTCTTTACTGCCTGTATCAATCGCGGATCTTATCTGGTCAAGAAAATCCCAGAGAATAGAGCGCCATCTAAACGAGCTATAGTTAAACACTGTTTGAGCAATCAAAGTCATTATCAAAATCGAATTATGAATAACTGCAATTTGTGTTGGAAATGAAAATTCTGACGCTATGCCTGTGACAGTATAATAGTCTTGCTGACCGTCGTTAGACATAGGATGGACATGCATTGACGCAAGGTCAAAACCAAACGTATACAGAAAATCCAATCCCATATCCTTTGCAACATTTTCAGCTTTAGGTCGATACCATTTTGGTTTCGATTCAAGAACTTTTTTTACTCTTTCAGCATAAGAATCATCAAAGTAATAAACTTGAGAAGTTTGCTCTATAGGAAATCTTTTATCACTTTTAGCTAAGTTATTCGCTTGTGCCTGCTTGTAAATAGACCAGTCATCAAACAACTGAAATTCATTGTACTTTGCAATGTGCTCGAGATGAAACAACCGATCCATCTGAGCTCGATATATAACCCAACAATCATGATAATTTTCTATTTCCCAAAGCGAAAAAACACCTTTTACACTCATAATTGATTTTGCCAGTGCATTTCTCAAAATGGTGTCGACTGTACTTAACGTTGGCTCTTTTGCGAACTCAAAAAGTAGCAAACCTGATATAGAGGTAAGCGCATCTTTAATAAGAACGTACTCCTCAATTTCCCTATACATAACACCTCTTCGTAGCCTAACCCCTATCGTTACAAAAACTTAAAAACAGCAAATATTCAGTATATCGGGATAAAATTGAGGAGATTTTTACTCTTTGTCATTTTGTTTGGCTTCTTTATTTTTTCGGGAGTTAACACCATTGATGAGTAAGTCAAACCCATAAAAAAAAAGTATCAGGGCAGGGAAACCAAGGATAACACCGAAAAAATGACGAAACTCCTTGTCACTTGGAAATGCCCCATATGGTTCAGTAACCCACAAAAAACTAAGACAACTTAAAGCCCAACCGGAACTTGCAATCACGAAGGAGACGAGTCTTTCCGTGCTTAATAGATTCGAACTTTCTTCGTCATTTTGGGTTCTTTTGTGGGATGAAAAATATCCAATACCCGCTATCGCACAGATAGCGCTGATTAACCCAGTAATGCCATTAATTACTTTCCAATCCATCTCATCCCCAATAAAGAAAATAACTCGCTCGCCGTGTGGCTTTGTCTTAAAATTTTATGAAAAACATTTATCGCCTGCCTTCATTCTGCCCATCCCAAGCAGTAAGAAACTGTTGAAGCGCTTCTTTGTCAATTTGCTGTAAATCGTCAGAACTAATAGCATTAACTATCGCATGACGAAATGCATTTACATCGACTATATCTGTATCATCAGAGATTTGAGCTCGCACCGAGCGCTTTGCCACTCGATCTCCAATACTCCCGAATCCGCCCATACCCATCGACCATGAGTCACTAGTCATAGCCCTAACAAGTATGACTAAGAGTTTAGGATCGCTAATGATACGATCAGTCCAAGCCCTAACCTCGGATAAGTCATTAGCACTGAATTCTTTCCACCGGTACAAAATGAAAAGCAAATCCTTACAAAAGACAAGAGTTCCACTATCTGCAGCGCTACGAATCGCGGCCAATGCATGAGCAGTGATTTCTGGCAGTGCATCCTTTAAAACGAGACAATCTTCCTCTCGAGTTTGAGGACGATTTTCACGCTCCTGGTAATCCGAGGCGGCTGATGACGTGAAATCAACTAGCCAACCTAGAGAGGAGTTTCTCAACGCAGTTAAGTAGACTGCGGTCCTATCCACTATTGAAAACCTATCTCGGGTCAAACGCCTTATTAGCCAATGATAGCGAAACGTTGTGTTACCTACGGACATGAAGCCTTTCTCTGCATCCCTTTCAAGATTGATTTCATCATGAATTTCAAATAGCGCACTCAAGAGCGGCATAACTTTATCATTTGGCACTTTCTTCGCGTTAGTTGTTAGCTCATCTAAGTACACTGGCACCATTGACGAGCCATTTCGGCGTTCTACTGTTGCAGCCTGTCGAAAGGTTGATTTAATAAATTCGCTGTCGTCAGCATGAACAATCAGCTCTTCAATTATCCGGGAAGGTAAAGTTTGATCACTTAATGACAACCGGAAATAAGTATCAAAATGTGTTTCTATGCATACACGGCGTTCTGCACTCCATCCGCTAGTCCATTCACCGCCATAACCCATACTTTCTAATCTAGGGAAAAGCCGTTGCAAAGCAATCTTAGCTAATTCATGATGTTCGTTTTGAACGCCTGTCAACAATATATCAAATCGTCTTTCATCGTTTTGTGCTAGATCTCCCTCCTGCCTGATGCCGCATACTCTATTTTTATTTGCCTTTATGCTATTGAACAGAACCGGCTCATATAAACGGAGTGTTTCTAAAGCAACAAAGTCAGAGACATCTACTTCACCAGTAATAGCAGGCCAGGTGACACTAATCGCATTTTTTAATCGGCTTACATGGCGTGGTGATGTGATATAGGGGGCAACCACGTCATAAAATATGTTCATAAACCTGACGATTTCATCATCTTTTGGTACACCACAAATTTCATAAATTGATGCTAGAACAGCTTCATTCAGATCGGCCATAAGCGGAGGTGGTAATTCAAACCCGGCCTGGATAATTTTTTCGAGAAAATGTGGCCCCTCTGACGGATATTTTTCCTGAACAATACGCTCAGCAAGATTTCGATCAAAAACCAACAAATACATTACATTAGGAAGCCGCCCCACAGATTTCACCAATCTGAATATAGCAAGTGCCTCTTCCGGCTCTAATCTGTCTATATCATCAATGATGATAAGAAAACGGCGCTCTTCTTTTTCCAATGCATCTGAAAGCTTTTTGAAAACCGACTCTGATGTTTCTCCCTCAGGAAAAAAACGCTTACTAAAATCGAACGCGCCACCAATTAGTCCACCGAAAGCACCAACAGGACTTAAGGCTATTGCGGAGCCAATTACTGGGCCAGCTTGTAACAACCCACGTCCCAATTTGGGTATTAAGTCTTTAACTTTGTCTTTAAGCTCAGTGCGTAGTATCGCGTTAAGATTTTGTAGGAAAGCAAGAGCAAGTGCTTCTTCACCTTTGTACCACCAACATTTAAACTCGCTAACTACTAAACCGTCATTGTTCCCTTCACTTAAAATTTGCCTAACCAAATTAACAACACTACTTTTTCCCGCCCCCCAAGGACCATGGAGAGCTATCGTAGTACCAACCGGTTTTTCAATCTTTACGAAGCATTTAGCCAGAGATTCAGAAAATGATGTTACCCCGTAGCGATCATCTTTTTTGGTCTCAATTGGGCTGTCATTGAAGTAGTTTGTCATAGTGTTTCAGAATCCTTCTGATTTCTTCGCTAACATTTGTATATGCGAGCCTCGTCCCTCGAAAGGGGACAATCATTTAACACGACTTGTACTATTTAATTTATTTTTTGCTTCGTAATATGTGATGTGTTTCCACAATGCACCGAGCGGATTTGCAAGAGAGCTTGCCCCTCCATCACTCATAATACGAGCTAAGTAATAACTCATGTCAGGAGCGCTCAACGCTCTTTTAAACTCTACGCCTCTCACCATTTTTCCGTAAACGGTTATCATGATCTTCGCGGAGTTAACGTTAATTTCATGCTCTTCATTTAGTTGCCGAGCACCTTCAGTAAAAGTCAGCTTCCCATCGAATACTATCCTTGCTGTTGTAAAAGCTGCTTCAATACTTGCCATCTTAATTTAACCTCAGCCCGCTTAAACGGTGAGTAACTTGTTGCGAGTCCGGCGGCTGCAGGCCGCGATGTTTAAGCCGATTGTTATACGCTCGAATCACTACACAATGCTAGTAACTTATGTGCAACAGGTGAATACTCAAAATAAATATCAACTCCAAACCCGCTAATTACTGTGCGTAATAGGTTTAAGCGCTCTAAGTTGTTTAATAATTGAGCCTCAGGGGATTTGGGTTTAAACTCAACCATTCCTTCTCTTAATTTGAAGTTTTCCAACGGGGAACTTCTAACAACAATTTCCGAGAACTTACTAAGAGTAATTAAGAATTTATACTCTAGTATTGTTATATCCCTTAAGATTCTAGATAAAACTGATGCTTCATGATCTTCTACCTGTTTTATCTGTAAACAGCCTACAGCCGCATTTTTAAGTAATTCAATTTTGGGTTCACTTGTACATTGCATTATGGAGCTAACAATTTCACCGATTAATTTATATTGATTATCAGTCATATTCTGTATTTGATTTTCATACTCTGACAATCGAACATTAAGATCTTCCAATGCTTTTTCGACACGCTTCTCTGCACGTGAATTTGAAATTGAACCAGTTAACACTGGAAGTAAAGGTGCTAAATAAATACCACCGGAAGCAGCAATAAGAGTTGTTGCCATAACAGTACCCATGTTTCCACATACTTTTTCAAGGTAAGTTTTCTCTTCCATGTTTATTTCACACTCCGAACTTCAGTTGATGATCGTATACATCCACATAAGCGACAGAACCCTCGTGTTAATGTCACAGCAAGCCTGCGAGCGACTTAATGTGATTGTTATATTTCGCTTTCGACGATACCTTTTTCTAACCTCAAGTCGCATTTTGTTCCAGGTTTAACAGGATTTAAGTGAATATAATCCTTAGAATCGAGTGTTGTATCTGGTTTAAACTCTTTTCTTATTGCAAGAAAGAGCTCGTTTCTTACTTTTGTTTGAACGTCTTTAGGTGATTCATTTGATACTGCTTCTATTAGCGCTTGAGTTCTTTGAACCACTTCATCTGAACAATATAGCCAACAGTTGTCCATCTGGTTGGAAAAATCAAAACGGAGTTTAGCTATTTCTGATACTGAAAGGCATTCTTCCATTTCTCCGTAAAAACCATTAAGTGAGTAAATAATATTTTTGTATGCAGCTTCCTTTCGTTGTTTTTCGAATGCTTTGAGTTCAGCTTTTTGCGTTGCATTCCATTGGAAAATAGCCAATGCAATAGATACTAGTGCACCGACAACTGCTATGATAAAACTTGAATTTAGAATCCCTTTAAGTCTCACAATCTAGAAATCTCCATAAGAGGCTAACTCCCAAATTTAACGCGGAAAACCGCGCAGGTTGACGTCGCAGCTGGCGAGAAGATTTGCTTGTTATGTTTTTAAATTACACTCTACAAGCAGTTTATGCTTTTCAAAATACTCAATTAAATAAGGCTGATGGCCAGACCACGGGCCGAAAGCATCAACAAGGAAGTCAAAAAAACAGGCAGCTGTCTGAAAAGACTTTTGCAAAAAAGGCACTCCACTAAAATTACCCAAATCTCTATGAGCCGAGTAAGTATTTCTAAAGTTTACCATGTCTTGCCTGTAATTTTTCCAAGCCTCAAAATTGCTTTCAAAGCAGGTGTTTGCGATTTGACTTCTTACAAAATTATGAAACCCTGCTGTGTGAGAAGCATTTTTCCAATGAGTTTTATTGTTGTCAGTACCAAAAACCTTGCACCACTTAATAATCAAGTCGTTAACGGATATGTTGTTCAAATGAACCCAGTACTCAAAATTCAATGGATTGGACTTCAGAAACTCACTTACTCCTCGATACAAGGCGTAACTTTGAGAAAACTCCATCAGAAGCACCATTTGA
>JAWWCH010000074.1:0-7352 GCA_033720575.1 Marinirhabdus sp. | reverse complement strand
CACTCTATGGCCTCTTTTTTGAAGTAATCCCCAAAGCTCCAATTGCCCAACATTTCAAACATGGTATGGTGGTAGGTATCCATACCCACTTCTTCAAGATCGTTGTGCTTACCACTTACGCGCAAACATTTTTGGGTATCTGCTATACGTGAATGTGTAATTTCCTTATTTCCCAAGAAATATTCTTTGAACGGCACCATGCCCGCATTTGTGAACATGAGTGTAGGGTCATCCTTTATCACCATGGGTGCCGAAGCAACGATTTGATGTTGTTTCGATTTGAAAAATTGCAAGTATTTTGAGCGTATGTCGCTGGATCTCATTCTAGAATAATTTCAGTAAAAACTACGGTTATGGGTACGTGGAAACAATTTATATCTTTGTAAGGCGTTTGCAAAAAGTAAACACGTACCATTACGGCAAAAATAGGATTTTTTTAGCGTATGTCTAAGGTTAAATATTACTATGATAGTGAGACCCTCTCCTATCGAAAAATCGAGAAGAAGAAAGGCCGAAGGTTGGGCATTTTTGCACTCAGTCTCGTTGGAATGTTATTGAGCGGCTTTTTACTATTGGTGGTATACTTAAACATTCCTGGAATTGAAACCCCAAGGGAGAAAGCGCTGAAGCGTGAATTGGCAAACATGGAACTGCAATACGGTTTGTTAAACCGTAAAATGGACCAGGCCGAAGGTGTCCTCAATGAGTTGGCCGACCGCGACAATAACTTGTATCGCGTTTATTTTGAAGCCAATCCGATTCCTGAAGAACAACGTAAAGCTGGTTTTGGTGGTGTAAACCGTTACCGAGACCTTGAAGGATTTGACAATTCAAAGCTTATCATAACTGCGAACAAACGATTGGATGTACTCACCAAACAAATCGTGGTACAATCCCGTTCTTTAGATGAAATTGCGCTCTTGGCTGAAGAAAAGGAGCAATTATTGGCAGCCATTCCTGCCATTCAACCCGTCAATAATGAAGATTTAACTCGTATGGCTTCTGGGTATGGCTATAGAACCGACCCGTTTACCAAAGCCCGAAAGATGCATTGGGGCATGGATTTCACCGCGCCAAGAGGTACGCCAGTCTACGCAAGTGGAGACGGTGTGGTTAGCCGTGCAGACAACAATGCCTCAGGGTATGGAAATCACATCAGAATTGACCATGGTTACGGGTATGAAAGTTTATATGCCCACTTGTACAAATACAACATCAGAGCTGGCCAAACGGTTAAACGTGGTGATCTTATTGGTTTCGTTGGAAGTACAGGCCGTAGTGAAGCTCCTCACTTACACTATGAGGTTTTTAAGGATGGCGAACGCATCAATCCAATTAATTTCTATTACGGAAACTTAAGTCCGGAAGAGTTTGCCGAGCTCCTTAAGAAATCGCAGCAAGAAAACCAGTCTTTAGATTAAGTTTTGACCCCTTGGCATACCCAAGTTAGCATAATTTCTGTTTTCAGAATAATTTTAGATATTTCTCACTAACTTGCATCTAGCAAATGAATCCATATGCACATTGATCTTCCGGAAAAATTGTATTACAGTATCGGCGAAGTCGCAAGAGCCTTCGACGTGAATACATCCTTGATTCGATTCTGGGAAAAGGAATTTGATGCACTACAGCCGAAAAAAAATGCTAAAGGCAACCGAAAATTCACTCCAGAAGACATAAAAAACCTAGAACTCATTTACCATTTGGTAAAAGATCGTGGTTTTACCTTGGAAGGTGCTAAAATTCATCTGAAGGAAAACAAGCAGGAAACCCTCAGCAACTTTGAAATCATCCGAAAACTTGAAGGGGTGAAAGCTGAACTATTAAAAATAAAAGACCAACTTTAAACCAAAACCTATTATGAAAAAATGGATTGTACCTCTTGTGATCATCGGTGTAGTAGCTTTGGCACTGCTCTATGTAGCCAATCTAAACAACCGCTTGGTACCGCTAGACGAAGGTGTTTCGGCCCAATGGGGTAATGTTGAAAGCGCTTATCAGCGTCGGGCAGATCTCATCCCGAATATCGTAAACACCGCCAAGGGTTATGCTGAATTTGAACAGGAAACCCTGACGCGGGTCATTGAGGCCAGGAGCAAGGCAACGGCAGTTCAGATTGACCCAAGCAATATCACACCTGCTCAATTGGAGCAGTTTCAACAGGTGCAAAGCGGATTGAGTTCAGCACTGGCCAGATTACTTGCGGTTTTTGAACGCTATCCTGACCTAAAGGCGAATGAAAATTTCAGGGAATTAATCAACGAATTGGAACGCACCGAAAATCGAATCAATGTGGAACGAAATCGATTTAATGAAAAGGCCTTGGCTTTGAACACCGAAGTCAACATGTTCCCCGCAAAAATGTTTGCCGGCATGTTGGGCTTTGAAGAACGTGCCTATTTCAAGGCTGCGGAAGGTAGTGATGTAGCTCCTGAAGTAAATTTCGATTTTGACGATAATTAAAAAGATAAAGCATGTCTAAAGTAGAAGATTTTCTAACGGCGGAAGAAGAGCGCGCTGTGGTTGAAGCCATCCGCACCGCAGAAAAAAACACTTCAGGTGAAATCCGTGTGCATCTCGAAGCGCATAGCAACGAAGATGCCTTCGACCGTGCTGCAGAAGTTTTCGATTTCCTACATATGGACAACACCAAACTAAGCAATGGGGTCTTGATCTATGTTGCCGTGGAAGACCGAACCTTGGTCATTATGGGCGACAAAGGTATCAATGACGTGGTTCCACCCCATTTCTGGGAAAGCACCAAAGATGCCATCATCTCACGATTTAAAGCAGGAGATATGAAGCAAGGTTTGATTGATGGGATCCTGATGGCCGGGGAACAACTGAAAGCCCATTTTCCATATAAAAATAACGACAAGAACGAATTGCCCGACGATATCTCGGTGGGGTAATTATTTTAAAACATTCCTTTGAATAGAACTTTCACACATGCGGGCTCAATATTCATGGTTTTACTGTGTTTGCTTGGTTCGACCGTAGTGTACGGACAGTTTACGATTCCACCCAAACCAAAAAAAACCAGTGAACAAACGGCGCTGTACGATTACATCAATCTCCTTTCAGCCCCTCAACAACAAAATTTAGAGCAAAAGCTACTTCGCTATGCCGACTCTACCTCAACCCAAATTGTGGTGGCCATCATTGGCACGTCAAATGGAGACGATCTTGCCATGGTGGGCGCCAAATGGGGGCAAGAATGGGGCATTGGTCAAGCTGATGAAGACAACGGCATATTGATTATTCTTGCTAAGGATGATCGTAAAATAGACATCAACACCGGGTATGGTATTGAATACCGGGTAACCGATAGGATGGCAGAGCAGATCATCAACCGCATCATGATCCCGAATTTCAAGCAAAACGATTACTATAGCGGTCTTGATCAAGGTGTAGACGCCCTATTCGAAGCATTGAAGGGAGAATTCAAAGAAGACCGTGACTTTAGTTCCAAAGGGAGTGATGGTAGTGTTTTTATCGTGTTGGCGTTCATGTTTATCCTTATTCTCTTATTTCTTCGGAATCGCCGAGGCGGAAAAGGCGGCAGAGGAGGCAGAAACGGGGGTAGCGGCAGTTTGCTGGATGTCATTATCTTAAGCAATATGGGTAGAACTGGCGGATTTGGCGGTGGAGGAAGCTTTGGCGGTGGCGGCGGATTTGGAGGAGGCTTCGGCGGAGGCGGATTTGGAGGCGGGGGTGCTTCCGGTGGATGGTAGCACACTGTAACTGGAAATGAGATATGATAAAAATCTAAAATTCCACTTCAAACTTCAAACTTCACACTTCACACTTCACACTTCACGCTTCACACTTCACTTCACACTTCACACTTTACACTTCACGCTTCACGCTTCACACTTCACGCTTCACGCTTCACGCATCACGCATCACTATTAAAACCTAAAAAATCCACCATCCCTGATTTCACCTTTCTTCCCTAGGCTATTGAACTTCCAACTAAAACTCAACATTACATATCGTTCTAGTACCGTACTCTGCGAATCTTGGATATAGTTGGCTGTGGCCGTTCGTTGGGTATTGTTATTCTGACCGAGCAAATCAAACACCTTCAGGGTAATCAATCCCTTGTCTTTCAATACGGAGTAAGCCAACGTACTGTTCCAAAAAAGTACACTTCGCTGGAAACCGGGTGCCACATCTGGATTATAACTGTAGTCAATCGAATTTCGCCATTCGAGTTTTTCAGGAAAGAAGGTTACCGTTTCGAGTCCGACAGAATGCCTTGTAAAATTTCGGTCTTCAAAGGCTTCCAGATCATAGGTGGTATTGGTAAAATTCACCGAATAACTAGGAATGATTTCAAATAGCTCCTTCCAAGTAAAGGTGGTGCGAAGGCTGGGTGAATATGAAACATTGTCTGATGCATATTGCACTCCATTATTGAAATTGATATTTCTATTGGTATTTACCGACATGGCCGCACGCCACTTGACTTCGCGAATGGTATCCAGCTTGACGCTCTTGCTATAGTTTCCGCTTGCGTAATAATTATAGCTGCCATCCACATTTGTATAGGTCGTGGTTCGTACAAAGTTCTCATCTATGGTTGTTTGAGGAACAATATCATCTTGCGTGAATGTGGCGCTAGACCAGAATCCGAAACCAGTTCCTTTTTGAAAGTCGAATGCATTGTAACCAGCATATAATCTATGACGATTGGTAGGTTCTAGATTTGGATTACCTGTTACGATATTCAAGGGATCACTCACGTCTTGAAAGGGCTGCAACTGTTGTACATCTGGCGGACTATTACTCAGGTTATAATTGCCGTAGAAAGAGGCTTTCGGACTGAACCGGTAATTGGCATAGGCATTTACTTCTACCGCCTCAAAACTCTGTTCAAACGAGGTCTGTGGACGCAATTGGTCGTTATTTTCAAGCGTTCTGAAAACATATGAACCCCCCAAATTTGCACGTAATTTCTCGCCATTGTATTGGAGTCCGAGTGAGGGACTACTTCTTTGGTTGGTATATCTAAAATCGGTACTCAAGGCTTGATTGAAATCGGAATATGCTTGAGTTCCGGCTTCAAAATCAAAGGTACTTTCTATACTCGTTCGCGTATCCACCCTATGGCTATATCTTGGATTCAAAAATAGTTTTTTGGCGATGATAGGATAGCGATAACTGATGGAAGCGATATAGCTGTCCAATTCAAAACGATCATCTGTAAATTGGTTTCTGGAGAGTGTTGATGGCTGTGTGCCGAATACCTCGGTTTCAGATTCTAGAAATCGGTCTGACGTATTGGTTTCGAACTCTGTATTTACATTCACAGTCAAGGAAGCACCGCGATCTCCGAATTTTTTGGTTACATCTAGTTCATTTCGAAAACTGCGATTGATGTTTTCTGAAAATGTAAAGGTTTCGGCCTGGTTTGTAATTTCTCCATCAACATTGCTTGACGTTTCATTGCTAAAAAATCTTCTATTTCCGGTTCCATACGTGAATGACGGTCTGAAATTGATCAGGAAGGTAGAATCTATCTTAATGTCTAATCGTAGGTTAGTGTTATTGGTATTGTTTTCCGTAAAGGTTTCTGAATTGGAATCGGTAAAAAAACGACGATCAGGCAATATATTTTCCCTTTGGGTACTTCTTCGATCCTCACTGTTGCTGCCCGAATAAAAGTGATCTGCTGTGATGTCGAACTTCTCACCATAGGTATCGGCATAATTTGCACCTACATTCCTTGACCGCACTATCCCTTGGCCGCCCCCGAATGTTCGCCCGTCTATTCCGAAGGAACCATCTCCGCGGGTAAACAAACTTCGTCCTCCACCAAACATTTTTTGAATTTCGCCAAAACTAAAGCCCGGAGAATTGATATTATTCCCACCAGCGAGCACACTGATGCGTTGGTCATTATCGAAACGGTTGAAAAAGCCTGCAAATTCGTAACGATCATCTGTTCCTGCACCTCCGGCCACACGACCAAATACACCTTTGTTGTTTTCTTCGTTAATGGTGAGGTTGATGGTTTTATTTTCACCATCGCTTGCCTCACCGGCAAAGGCCTCTGCATCTGTCTTGGTATCGGTGACCTGTACTTTTTCAATGATTTCTTTGGTCAAATTACGCGTAGTAATGGTGGGATCATCCCCGAAAAACGGTTTACCATTCACCAAAATTTTGTTCACCGGCTTACCGTTTACAGTTATCTGTCCGTCCGGGTCTACTTCAACCCCTGGAAGCTTTTTCAGTAAATCTTCAACCGTTGCATCCTTTTTGGTTTTGAATGATTTTACGTTAAACTCGAGTGTATCGGTTTTAATGGTAATGGGTGCACGCGATTTCAAAATCACTTCATCCAGTGTATTCGCATCGGTTTCCATCGCGATGGTTCCGAGGTCGATTTCATCTGTAGTCGATGCAAATTTCTTTTCATAGGTCGAGTATCCAACATACGAAATATACATTTTCAAATTGGGATCTGGAGTTTTGTCTTCGATGCTGAAAAATCCGTTTTGATCAGAAATGGTATAGGTCACCAAAGTGCTATCTTTTGCTCTTTCAATATAAATCGTTGCAGATTCTAGAGGTTCCTTAGTATCTGAAGCCGTAATGGTTCCCGAAATTTTAAAAGGTTGGAGTTGTGCAAAACCACTCATGCTGCATATTAGCAATAGCAGGGATAGATAGAATTTCATGAAGTAGGAAAAGTTAGTTGATTGATGTTTCCATACTAGTAACGATGAAATTAGAAATATGTTTCAATAGCTTTTATAATCAAAAACTTCTCGTCTAATAAAACATTCTAAGCACGACTATTTTTTTCTGATATAAACCGTAACAGGCACCCCTGAAAAATCGAAGTTTTTTCTCAGTTTGTTTTCTATAAAACGTTTGTAGGGCTCTTTCACATACTGCGGGAGGTTCGCAAAAAACGCAAATGCTGGGTACGGCGTTGGCAGTTGGGTGCAAAATTTTATTTTCACGTATTTCCCTTTGTACTGCGGCGGTGGATACGCCTGAATTATAGGCAGCATGGTGTCATTTAACAAAGAGGTCTTCACTTTTTTGGTTCTATTCTTATAGACCTCAACCGCGGTCTCGATCGCTTTATAGATTCGCTGTTTGTTAAGTACGGAAATAAAAACGATAGGGACATCGGTAAAGGGCTCACATTCCTTTCGAATGTAGGCTTCCATTTCTTTGGTGCTCTGGTTGTCTTTTTCTACAAGATCCCACTTGTTCACCAAGATCACGATGCCTTTGTTGTTTCGTTCGGCCAGCCAAAAGATGTTTTGTACCTGTCCGTCAAATCCACGGGTTGCATCAAAAACCAACAAACACACATCGCAATGTTCAAT
>JAWWCH010000073.1:0-7435 GCA_033720575.1 Marinirhabdus sp. | reverse complement strand
GACAAGACTTTCCAAATTATCAAGGGAATGCAAACTTCCCATGGTCTCAAAATTTCCCCAAAGGCTTCCTTCGTTCGAAGTAATCACTACTTTTTTGCTATTTCCCAGCACATCGAATTTCCACCCTTCAAAGATTTCTTTCTTTTCCTTTTCGGAAAGACTTTCTCCTTCCACATAAGCTTCAACTTCCACCCGGTCTTTGTTCCAGGTTTCAAAAATCACATTGGTATGCGATGTATTTACTTCCACAACGGCTCCCTCTTTAACATCGAAGGATTCTTTGTAGCTGCTTTGCGCTGATAACAAACCAACACATAGCAGAGCTACGGTTACAACAAGACTATGCTTGTATGTTATTGAATTTTTCATTGTCTAAATTTTTAAGTTCTTTTAATTTGTTTTTTAGTTTGAACAGCAAATCCAAACGTAATTTCAAATTATCTATAAGGGCGTTGATCGTGGCCTCGGTTGGCCCCGTAACGGTTAGTTCTCTATTGAGCCTGTCGTACTCTTTGTTCAACTCATCCAGCCGCTCCATATATCCGTCAATGAGCTCTTTATTTTCCTCGTTTCCTTCCAATGAAGCTAATTGTACATCGATACCGGTGAGGTAGAAATTCTCTACTTTTTTAAGATCGGGTGACAAATCACCTAACGTTAACTTCGGTTGCTTTAGAAAATCTTCTGCAGGTACTTCATCATTCGTATCGGTATTGGCAAATGGCACATTCGTTCCATTTTCACCATTGTAATTTGACAAATATTGGTATCCGAAAAAACTTACGGTAAGGAAGACCACCGCCGTAGCTGCAATTTTCAGCCAAAAGAAGGAAGCATTGTTCTTTGAAGAACTATGCGCTGTATCTTCAGGAAAATGTTGTTCCAGCAGCGCCTCAAATTTTTGCTCGTGCCCTTGGGGCATCGTCCTAGAGGTTTCAGGACGGTTTTTCAGCATCTCTCTAATATCCTGTGCCATGTTGTAAGTGTTTTAAGTGTTCTTTTAATTGTAATTTTCCGCGGTGCAACTTTGTTCGGGAAGCGCTTTCTGTGATTCCCATAATGGAAGCTATTTCTTGGTGATCGTAACCCTCCAATAAAAAGAGTTTGGTTACATCACGGTAATTATCTCCCAAACACTCAATAGCGTTCACCACTTCGTCTACTGTTCGTTCATCAGAGACTTGCCAATCAGATTCATCTTCTACGACTCGCAAGGTCTCGTCATACAACGGTTCGGTTTCTAATTTTCTCGCTTTCAAAGCATCCAGGCAGGTGTTGATCACAATCCGCTTCAACCAAGCTCCAAAGGTGACGTCCCCTTTGAATTGCTCAATCTTTTTAAATGCTTTGATAAACGCTTCTTGCACCGCATCTTGTGCAGGTGCGTCGTCTTTCATATACCGTAAGGCCACTATAAACATACCGTCACAATATTGCTTGTATAAAGCCAACTGTGCCTTTCGATTCTGCTGTTTACACTGATCTACGAGTAAATGATTGGACAAATCCTGATGGTTTTTTGGTTGCTGTTCGGGTAAAAGACGAAACTTTTTTACGTGTGTTTCACTTTCTTAACTAAATTTTAGCTTAAATTAGTGATAAAGTAAAATTACAGATAATTGAATTATTGTACATTTGGATAAATCATCGAATCCATGAAAAATAAATAACCTGATTTTAACAAGCTCAACCGTCTCTTGGTGGCTTGTTTTGAGGCCGAAAAACTGTACTTTAATGCAGCTGATGATGCAAAAACGACAGAGTTGAAGCGTTTTTTGAATTTCATGGCAGTTGAGCGAAATAGAATGGCAAATACCATCAGCAATGAACTCAGCTCTAGAGATATTGAACCGCTAAAATTAGACGCAGAAAAAGGACACCAAGATCGTACTTGGGAAGAAATTAAGGATGCACTTGAACATTTTAATACCGAGATCATGCTGCAACAGTGCATTGCACGTGACAGAAACAACATAAAACGATACGAAGAACTAATTCACAATCACCAGTTGCCTGAAATGACCTTGGGCATTTTATACAAGCAAAAAAAGCAATTGGAGTGGTATATCAAACAAACCCAGCAATACAAAGACAATCCATTATTAAAAGAACCAGCCACTCGTGACGAGGCGCTCAATGGAAATTCAGAAAAGGATACTGAAAAAAAAACGACGAATGAAACCGATGAACGAGGTCGGATCATCAATTTAAAAGCTATGTAATAAAAAAGTCCTTCACAAGTGAAGGACTTTTTTTCAATTGTCTTTTCAGCTTTTATTCGTCTAACATTAAATTTAAGTTAACAGTAATGTTATCTCTAGTGGCCTTGGAAAACGGGCACACCTCATGGGCATCTTTCACCAACTGTTCTCCTGTTTTTTTATCTACACCTGGAATGTAACAATCAAGTGTAGCCTCTAGAAAAAAGCCATCGTCGTCTTTACAAAACCCTATGGTTGCTGCGACACTGATATCTTCCGTAGCTACCGCTATCTTTTTACTGGCTGCAACGGCTTCAATCGCACTTCCGAAGCACGCCGCGTATGCTGCACCAAACAATTGTTCAGGATTGGCCCCATCACCGCCATCACCGCCCATTGATTTCGGCACAGACAGGTTAAAATCTATAGGTCCATCTTCGGACGTGACGTGTCCCTTTCTTGCTCCAACCGCGGTTGACGTAGTTTCGTATAAGGTTTTCATGATATATTTATTTAAAATTAATACCTTTCAATATAGCAACGAATTGGTCCGCACTAAAATGTGGATTCATAAAATTGTCATAAATTTCAAGAATGGCTGAACCCAAAAAAAAGCAGGAGAATCTAAAAGAAAAAGACGGCATTCCCGCTCCAGAATTCCTTTCCGAGCGCGCAGCGAAACGTATTCGGCAAAAAAGAGGCGAACGTCCTTCACATGATGCACTGGCAGAAGCGATTTTAGCAGGAAATACCACCGCATTGAGCCAAGGCATCACACTTATTGAAAGCACTGCTGCAAAACATACGAAAGAAGCCCAAGAATTAATTGAAGCCTGTTTACCACATTCCAATTCGAGTGTCCGCATAGGAATTACCGGTGTCCCCGGGGTAGGAAAAAGTACGTTTATCGAACAATTCGGAAACTACCTGACCACAGAAGGAAAAAAGGTGGCCGTTCTTGCCGTAGATCCGAGTAGCACATTAAGTAGAGGAAGTATTCTAGGGGATAAAACCCGAATGGAACGATTAGTCAAAAATCCGAATGCCTTCATCAGGCCTTCAGCCAGTGGAAGTTCCCTGGGTGGCGTTGCACGGGCCACACGCGAAGCCATCATCTTATGCGAAGCGGCTGGATACGATACCATTCTCATAGAGACTGTGGGTGTGGGACAAAGTGAAACTGCCGTACACTCTATGACCGATTTCTTTTTATTGCTGAAATTAGCCGGTGCAGGTGATGAATTGCAAGGTATCAAGCGAGGCATCATGGAAATGGCTGATGCCATCGCTATCAATAAAGCCGATGGAGAAAACCTAAAGGCGGCTAAAATGGCGAAGACTGAATTCAATCGTGCACTGCACCTCTACCCGCCCAAAGAAAATGGCTGGACGCCGAAGACGGTTATTTGCTCGGCTCTTGAGAATCAAGGAATCTCAGAAATTGCCGAATTGATTTCAACGTATATTTTTGAAGCAAAAAAAGCTCAGTATTTTCAGAAAAAGCGAAACGAACAGCAGAAATTCTGGTTATTGCAGACCATTGAGTCTCGATTGAAAAATGATTTTTATAGCAATCCGCAGATAAAACAAGCCTTGCAAGAACAGTTGGAGTTACTGCAGCACAATAAGACTACCCCATTTAAAGCTGCCGAACAGTTGCTTCAACTCACATAAAGTTTTCTTGAAACCAAGTGATCTGCGCTTCCAACCCACCTTTTAAGGAAGTAGTTGGATTGTAGTGCAACAGTTTTCTCGCTTTATCAATATTCGCCTTGGTGCGTGACTGATCGCCCGGACGTACTGGCTTGTTTTCAAGTTCGATGGAAGTTTTTAGTAATTTCTCCACGGTTTTGATTCCTGTGGCCGTGGTGTTTTCTTCTTCGGTGCCCAGATTGAAAATTTCTGTATTGCAAACCTCTTGATGATTTAATACACTCACAATTCCATCTACAATATCTTGCACGTAGGTAAAACTACGAAGGTGTTTTTCACTCCCTTCATATAATGGAAAGGGCTTATTGTTGAGTCCGCAATCAATCAAGCGCGTATATAATTTGTCGGGGCGTTCCCTTGGTCCGTATACCGAATACAACCTCAATGAAGTCGCCTGTAGGAGTCCTCGTCGCGCATAAGCTAACACCAATTGCTCAGCCGCGAGTTTGGTGACGCCGTACCAACTCGCAGGAAGTGGTGCTTCGTCTTCTCTAAGCGTAGCATGAAGCCCATATACCGAAGAAGTAGCAATATTGACAAAAAACGGCTTGTTTGCAAGGGGTTCAATAGCATCCAACATGCGTTGGGTGGCTAAAATGTTGTTACTTACATATGACTCGAAAGTGCTGTTTGCAGAAATTCCGGGTTGGGCCGCAAAGTGAAAAATAGCATCTAAGGAGTTCGTGATAATTTCAGAAAGATCATCGCTTCGCAAATCTATTTTCTGAACGGCAACGCCTTTTTGTGCGAGTTCATTGGCATTCCGTTTTTTTAAGGAAATATCGTAGTACGCAGAAAAATTATCTATGGCTATAAGCTCATGACCTAAGGACAATAGACGCTCGGCCGTATGTGACCCGATAAAACCAGCAGCTCCCGTTACAAGTATTTTCATGAATTAACCCAATAGCTAAGCGCCAAAAATACTATTTTGAACCTGAAAATTCTATTCTGCTCCATATTTATTGATTTTCTAATTCAATTTTAGAAACTAAGCCAATCAAAAGATACCCTTAGACATTTGACGGGCCTACAAATGCAAGGAATATGCAAAAAAACAATACTTTTGCAGGTAGATTTTGCCCTATGGAGCCATACCAATTTACCATCATTGTTCCCGTTTACAACGAAGAAGACAACCTGAATCGGGTGGAAAGCGAGCTCTTGGCCTTCACAAAAATCGCTTCCAAAAAGACTGCGATACTTTTTGTGAACGATGGTTCAAAAGATAAGAGTCAAGACATTATCGAACGTATTTGCCAGCGCAATGACGCCTTCAATTACATAAATTTTAAAGAGAATCGCGGACTAAGTGCTGCGATTAAGGCTGGTTTTGACCATGTGGAAACACCATTGCTCGGGTACATCGATAGTGATTTACAGACAGCTCCTGAAGATTTCAACTTGCTTTTAGAAAAAATCGGTGAATACGATCTGGTTACCGGAGTTCGTGCAGACAGAAAAGATTCATTCGTAAAGAACATGTCCTCGAAAATCGCTAACGGTATTCGGCGTTCTTTTACCCACGATGGCATGGATGATACGGGCTGTCCGCTAAAGGTCATAAAAACCGAGTACGCCAAACGCATCCCTATGTTTAAAGGACTACATCGATTTTTGCCTGCCATGATTTTACTGCAGAACGGAAAGATTTTACAGGTTCCGGTGCAGCACTTTCCGCGTATGGCGGGCACCGCAAAATTTGGCGTGTGGAATAGATTGATTGGCCCACTGATGGATTGCTTTGCCTACCTCTGGATGAAAAAGAAGTACATCAATTACGAGATAAAATCGAAGGGATGAGCGATTGGCTTGTGTACAGCATCGGTTTTTTAGCGCAACTGCTCTTTTCAGGCCGCCTGCTATTGCAATGGTTGCTTTCAGAAAAACATAAGAAAGTCATCACCCCATCCATATTCTGGAAATTGAGTCTTCTGGCTTCATTTCTATTGTTTGTGTATGGGTATATTAGAAACGACTTTGCCATCATGCTCGGGCAATCTCTGACCTACTATATCTATATCAGAAATCTACAATTGCAAGGCGAATGGGCCAAATCGCCCAAACCAATGCAATGGTTCTTACTGATTTTCCCAATTTTTGTGGTGATTTATTCATACAACAACGGCGAATACGATCTGGACCAATTATTTCGAAATGAAGACATTCCGCTATGGTTGTTGATCTTGGGCATTGTGTCTCAATTGATCTTCACACTACGATTTATTTATCAATGGATGTATTCAGAAAAAACCAAAACCTCGCAGTTGCCAGTTGGATTTTGGCGTATGAGCGTCTTAGGCGCATCACTCATTCTTGCGTATGCGATTTTCAGAAAAGACCCCGTTCTGTTTGTGGGTCATATTGCCGGATTGAGCATTTACATCAGAAACATCTTTATTTGGAAAAAGCAATTCGATGAAGAACCTGCAAAATAACCACATCCTATTGCTGTGTGCCACCTGCATCGCTATTTTCTTTGTGAATTTAGATGCCCTATATGTGAATATCATGGAAGCTCGAAATTTTACCACGGCCCGCGAAATGCTCGACGATGGAAATTGGCTCCTCACCACGCTAAACGGAGAACCTCGCTACCAAAAACCTCCCTTACCCACGTGGATGACCGCCATTTCGGCTGCGCTATTCGGATTGAAAAGTCTAACTGCCATGAGGCTCCCCGCAGCCCTCGTAACATTGGTATTGGTGATCACTACATATCGATTTACCGTGCGTTTTAGCAAGAATAAAACTTTAGCATTTGTAGGCTCGTTGATCCTTGCCACCTCGTTTTATGTGGTATTTGCTGGCCGTAATGGCCAATGGGATATTTTTACCCACGCATTCATGATGGTATGTATTTATCAGCTGTATCTCTTTTTTACTTCCGAAGAAAAAAAATACCAGCGAATCATGATAGCTGCGCTCTTTTTTGGTGCATCCTTTATGAGCAAAGGACCCGTATCATTGTACGCACTCTTGCTTCCCTTTTTAATTTCTTTTGGAATTGTTTTTCGCTTTAGAAATATGGGGAAACGGATACTGCCACTACTTTTGTTTGGAGTGGTGTCTCTAGTATTGTCTGGTTGGTGGTATTGGTACACTTACACCTTCGACCCTGAAGCGGTTGCCGAAATCACCCGGCGCGAAACGAGCAATTGGACGGGTTATAACGTGCGTCCGTTTTACTATTATTGGAGCTTTTTTACCCAAAGTGGGGTGTGGACCATTCCTGCGTTTATCGGACTGCTTTACCCGTATTTAAAGAATAGAGTAAGCGACAAAAAAGGCTATCTTTTTACGTTCATTTGGACGATGGCATCGGTAGTTTTGCTTTCGGTTATCCCAGAGAAGAAGTCACGCTACTTGCTACCTGTACTCATTCCATTGGCGCTTAACACCGCCTATTACATCGAATATTTATTTCTGAAATTCGAAGTGTTGAAAGATAAGCGTGAGACCTATCCGGTCTATTTTAATTTCGGACTCATTGCCTTAATTGGCATCGTTTTTCCTGTTGG
>JAWWCH010000072.1:0-7459 GCA_033720575.1 Marinirhabdus sp. | reverse complement strand
CGTAGTTTGTGGATTATAGATGATCTTGGGGTCATCCATCAACTGGCAGATGCAAAAGGCAAAGGAAATTATCTTTTCAAACCAAAAGACACCTATCGTATGGGCGGTGCTTCACGAAGCGGCTCATTAACTACGGGTACCAATCACCCGAGTGGTGTTATGACGTACTTTAATTTGGAGGATCCCACCGACAAGAAAGTATCTTTGAGCTATCTGAATCAACAGGGTGACACCATTCAAAAATTTAGCACTAAGAAAAACGCAGAAAAAAACATCAAAGCACTGAAGGTTGAAAAAGGAGCCAATTATCACACCTGGGATATGCGGGGCGAGGGTGCCGAGCGTTTAGACGGAATGATTTTATGGTGGGCCAGTACCGAAGCGCCCCAAGCCGTGCCAGGGTCTTATAAAGTGGTGTTGGAAGTGGAAGGTGAAGCTCCAATGACGCAAAATTTCAACATTGTTCCCGATCAGAACGCAGAAACTGATGTGGCAGGCATGCAGCGGCAGTACAATTTTATTACAGAAGTGAATAAAACGGTAGATAAAGCACACAAATCGATCAAGAACATCCGAAAGATCAACGACCAACTCGGTGCCTTTCAGAAGCAATATAAAGACGATGAATCAGTTTCAGAATTGGTAGAAAAGGCAAAAGACCTGAGTGAGCAATTTTCTGAGATCGAAAAAGCGTTATATCAGACCCAAAATCGCAGTGGACAAGACCCGTTGAACTTCCCGATTAAATTGACCAATAAGTTAGCACACTTGAACAGTTTGGTGAGTATGGATGATTTTCCACCTACGCAGCAGGACGTAGCGGTTAAAAACGAACTAACGCAACAAGTAAATGCCGAATTGGCCAAATTTGATGCTTTAGTAACGCAGGAGGTAAAAGCATTCAACGATGCGTTTAATCAACAACAGTTAAACTATCTGATTGTGGAAGAAGACAAGTAGGTCTTGTATCTTTGCCGTATGGAATACAATTATATAAAAGCCCTGCACCTCATCTTTGTGATCACTTGGTTCGCAGGGCTTTTTTATATCGTTCGTTTGTTCGTGTATCAAATTGAAGCACAAGAAAAAGAAGAGCCGGCCAAAAGTATATTGAGTGAACAATTCAACATTATGACCAGACGACTGTGGTACATTATCACGTGGCCGTCCATGATTTTGGCTATTGGCTTTGCCGTATGGTTACTGGTTCTTCGCCCTTTTTGGATTTCCGATGCTTGGATGCAAGTGAAATTGGCATTTGTTGTGGCCTTGATTTTCTATCATATCAAATGTCACCTCATTTTTAAAGCACATCAATCAGGAATCTATAAACACAGCGGAAATTGGATGCGCCTGTTCAATGAAGGCGCCACCTTGATTCTCTTTTCAGTGGTGTTTCTGGTAATTCTCAAGAATGCAGTGAACTGGATCTATGGCACCGTGGGTATTGTAGTCTTTGCGCTGATGTTGATGCTCGGATTCAAAATGTACAAACGCATCAGAGAAAAATAAGTTGGTTGATGTCCAATTTTGAAAGACCTGAAGGGTCGCCTCCCTAATTTTGGTTCAATATTTGCTATCTTCCCGTAAAATTTAAACGTTGGCCTTTTACAAAAGTTCTTTACGAAATCGCATTTTCTTCTCTATGATTGTACTCGTGCTGATTGCGAGTGTCTTGATAGCGGTGGTGACCATTTACCAATATCGAGAAGAAGCTCAGGATTATCACCGCGAACGTTTGGAGCGCAAGGAGGCCAATATCAAAAAGCACATCAATTATGTGTTGGAAGAGACCACCTATCCTTTAGAGACTGAAAAAATACCCTTGATCTTCAAAGAGGATATTTTCCAGATCAAGAAAATACATAATTTGGAGCTGTTTCTTTATGATTTGGATGGAAACTTATTGGTGTCTTCTGAAGCCCGTATCGTCAAAAACCCCAAGCATCAACAAATTTCTGAAGTGGCCATGCGCGCGTTGCGAGAATCGCCAGAAAAACAATATGTGGTTCAATTTGAGGAGAACGGACAGGAATACCAATCGTCTTACACCTACATCACAGACATTTCGTTCAAACCACTCGCCATCTTAAACCTGCCGTACATCGAAGATGATGGGTTTATCAATAAGGAATTGAAAGAAAGCTTGCTGCGTTTTGGGATCACTTATATCGTGATGTTGCTCATTGCAGTGGCATTGGCGTATTTCCTATCGAAGTATATCACCCGATCCTTGAATACTGTGAGTCAGAAAATCACCGAAACTCGATTGAACAAACGGAACAAGCGCATTGAAATTGAAGGTTCAACGGAAGAAATTGCCAATCTCGTGAATGCGTACAACGGGATGATCGATGAATTGGAAAAAAGTGCAGCACAATTGGCCGCCAGCGAGCGGGAGGCCGCTTGGCGTGAAATGGCAAAACAGGTAGCGCACGAGATCAAGAATCCGCTAACGCCTATGCGACTCACAGTGCAAAGTTTTCAACGGAAGTTTGACAAGGATGATCCGAACATTCACTCAAAAATTGAGGAGTATAGCAACACCTTGATCCAACAAATAGACACCATGAGCAGCATTGCTTCAGCTTTCAGTAGTTACGCAGAAATGCCAGCACAGAAAAATGAAACACTAAACGTAGTGAAAATCACCAAGCTAGCCTTAGAAATTTTCAACGAGCGCTATATTTATTTCTTTTCTGCCGAAGATGAAATCATTGCCAAATTAGATCGTACGCAACTCATCAGAATCATTACCAATTTGGTCAAAAATAGCCTTCATGCTATCGATCAGAAACAACCCGAAACGCCTTTGGTAGAGGTAAATGTATTTACGAAGAAACATTCAGTTTGCATTACAGTAAGTGATAATGGGATAGGAATTTCAGAAGAAAACAAGGACAAAATATTTGAACCAAAATTTACCACAAAGAGCAGTGGTATGGGGCTAGGGTTGGCCATGGTCAAAAATATTGTTGAAACCTATCAAGGTGAAATTACTTTTATTTCTACCGAAAATGAAGGAACTACATTTACTGTTTGTTTCCCAAAACAGAAATAAGTTTTCTCAGCACAAAAGAACCTCTTTCCTGCACTTTTAGTACCTTTACGATACTAGCAATAAAACCTAAACCTACACCTATGTCTTACGAAAATATTACGGTCTTAGTTGATGACTATACCACAACCATAACCGTCAACAGACCTTCAAAATTAAATGCCCTGAATCGCGCTACCATCAAAGAACTGCATAAGGCGTTCAAGGCGGCCGACGAAAATAAAAGCACTAAGGTTATTATAGTGACAGGAGCTGGGGAGAAGGCTTTTGTTGCCGGTGCTGATATTAGCGAATTTTCAGACTATTCAGTTGCACAGGGGGAAAAATTAGCTGCAGAAGGTCAGGCGCTACTTTTCGATTTTGTGGCACATTTGTCTACGCCTGTAATTGCTGCTGTCAACGGTTTTGCATTGGGTGGCGGACTCGAATTGGCCATGTCTGCGCATTTTAGAATTGCAAGTGATAATGCAAAAATGGGACTACCAGAGGTTTCTTTGGGCGTCATCCCCGGCTATGGCGGAACCCAGCGGTTGCCGCAGTTGGTGGGTAAAGGACGCGCTATGGAAATGATCATGACGGCTGGCATGATTGACGCCAACCAAGCACTTCAATACGGATTGGTGAACCATGTGACCACAGCGGAAGAACTCATGCCTTTGGCACACAAATTAGCGGCGAAAATTGCAAAGAACTCTCCTGTTGCAATAGCGGCTGCCATAGAGGCCATAAATGCCGGATATGAAGACGGAGAAAATGGTTTTGATGCAGAAATCACGCGTTTTGGGAAGGCGTTCGGAACGGCAGATTTCCAAGAGGGCACGCAAGCTTTCCTTCAAAAGCGTCAGGCCAAATTCCCCGGAAAATAATACATTGGAAAAAATCCAAGCTATTTTGGAATATTTCCAATAAAGTGATACTTTTGGACGTATTGAAGCGCAAGAGTATTCCATGTCTGAATTTTCCAAATCTACTCAGGGCCGAGGTGCCCAAAAGCATACCCATAATCGGTTTTTCGAACTTCATCATGAACTGAGAGATGATTTTTTAAACTACTGTGAAAGCGAAGGCGAAAAAGCAGAGTCGAATCAGACCAAAATCATTGAAGTATATCCAAAGACTTTTGTAAACAAAGTAGATAGTCCAGATGTAGGAATGCGCTATTCTGCCAATCCCTACCAAGGGTGTGAACACGGTTGTGTGTATTGCTATGCTCGAAACAGCCATGAATATTGGGGCTATGGTGCCGGACTCGATTTTGAACGAACCCTATTGGTAAAGAAGGAAGCGCCGAGGCTCTTGGAAAAGAAAATTACAGCTAAGAATTGGCAAGGCGATACCATTGTTTTCTCTGGAAATACAGATTGCTATCAGCCCATAGAGCGAACTTTTGAGATTACAAGGCAATGCCTTGAAGTGATGCTGAAATGGAAGCATCCCACCGGAATCATCACCAAGAACAGTTTGATATTAAGAGATTTGGACCTCTTGAAACAAATGGCTGCACTCCATACCATAACCGTGTACGTTTCCATAACTTCTTTGTCTGAACAGACGAGACGTTTGCTGGAACCGCGTACCGCTTCCATAAAAAAACGCCTACAAACGGTTGAAACGCTGGCAAAAAATGGTATTCCGGTACGGGTAATGATGGCTCCAATCATTCCTTCCTTGAATAGCCATGAAGTACTTCCACTCATCAAAAAAGTGGCCGAATTGGGCGCTGTTGATGTGGGTCATACCATTGTAAGGTTAAATGGTCAAATTGCTGAAATATTTAAGGATTGGGCGTACAAAACCATGCCCGACCGGGCCGAACGCATCTTACACCAAATTGCTGATTGCCATGGTGGGAATTTGAACGATAGTCAGTTTGGGAGGCGTATGCGAGGTGACGGAAGGATGGCAGCGCAGATCAATGAAACCGTAGCCTTGGCCAAACGAAAATTCCTTCCGAAAGAAAAACCACCACCTTTAGACCCGTCTCATTTTCTCCGGTTGAAAAATCCACAAACAAGCCTGTTCTAGGAATACTGCTACAATTCGGCGGAGTTTTAACCTTTCCTAATATTTCTAACATTGCGAATTTATACGTATCTTCATTAGATATCATGCTGAAAAGTATAAAACATACGAGTCGAAATATTGTTCTATGTGTTATTTTGATGACCATATGCAATACGATACTTGCACAAACGCTGATTCGCGGTAAGATTTTGGATAGAGACACCAATCAACCCGTTACCAACGCCAAATTTGGCATCATTGAGCAAGGAATTGGTGTTTTTACCAATGATGAGGGGCGATTTTCCTACCAAAAATATCACGAGGTCCTCGATGATGGCCAACACTTTAAAATTACAGCGGAAGGATATCAAACGATTGAGGGAGATGTGATTTTTCTTCAGAAGCTACAAGAGAAACACGGTTTGTTTTATTTAGAAAGGAATAAGCATCAAATTAAGGATCAAAATGATGCGCTTTCTCCAAAATTTAACGTTTTGTGGGATGCATCTGAGATTTCTGCGGAAAGAAAAGTTGAATTAGAACTAGCATATCTGATTACATTTTTGAAGAATACCGATTGGGCGACAGTAACCCTGCTGATTGTAAATGATACCCTTAGCTCGTACCAGTATCAGGTTGTTGACCCACAGGTGTTTGAAAGGATGCAAAGCACGATTGAATCTGTGCAATACTCAGGAACTTCAAACTATGCTGAGGTGAAAGAAACTCCGTTGAAATCGGATGCCATTTTGATGTTTGCGGGAACTCCTCCCACCTTCGGAACGCTGTGGATAGATCCTGACATTCCAGTATATACGGTAAGTTCTGGAAATAATGTTGTTGGCAATACATACTTGGAAAGATTAGCCAATTTTACAGGAGGTACCTTTCAGTTGCTGTCTTCAGACTCTGACAAGCCCGTTAGTGATCAACGTCGCATCACCGGGAAGGTCTCAACCACTGACGGTCCGGTTCCCTATGCAAGAATTTCGAATGTGAACAATTTGGAGGAAATAATTACTGATGTAGATGGAAATTTTGAGATGAATGCAACCATCGGTGAGCGATACACCGTCTACTCTTTGGGAAATTACCCTAACACGTTTTCGATCACAGACAAAGAAGACTACCGTATTGAAATTGTTTCAAAAGCAGAAAAATTGGCACAGGTTGAATTGAAAACGAAGAAAACAAGATCTCGATATGCCTTTGATTCTGTCATGCAATTGGACGTCGTTGAGGGTAGAACCGTGCCTGTGCGATCGTTGCACAAAAGTCAGTTCAATAAACAGGCATTTAACGTGCATGAAGCCATTCAAGGACGATATGGAGTGTTCTCCTATTTTTCGTATGTAAAAGGGAAGTATATAACAACAGTCAAGGGTAAATGTGCGAGGGTTTTTATCGACGGTGTTGAAGCTCCTTTAAATGCCGTTTCGGTGCATCGCATAGAAAATATTTCCATATACGACTCGCCTTCAATAAATAAATGTCCGTCAAGAATTATTATTACTACTTCAGTTCATCCCGATATATTGGATAAGCGTTTGCGCAAAAAAGGTTTGGAGCCTCAAGAGGGTAATCAATATGACGAAGACGTAGCAACGCTTGATTTTACATCTGCTCGAGAAAGCTATTTTCCAAAAGAAATACGCACGTACCCTGTAGAGGATCAATTCCGTATGTACAAAGAACAGTTGGCGTTACATCGTAATTCGGTGGACTTCTACGTAAGCATGGCCACGTATTTTGGTGGTTTAGAACCTGAACTTGCTTTAAACGTTTGTTCCGATTTTTCAATTGTGGCGAAAGACAATGTCAAAGCCCTGCGAGTACTGGCCTACCTATACGAAATGTCATCCGATTTTACTTCGGCCTCACTCGTTTACAAGCGAGTCTTGAAATTGGCACCCCACCAACCGCAGTCTTATCGAGATTTGGCGTTAGCATATCAAGAGGCAGGGAAATATAAAAAAGCCTTCTTGCTGTACGTGAATATGCTCAATGATAATGTGCCTGGTGTAAGTTTTTCAGCATATGGCAAAGTAATCACCAATGAATTTCAACGTTTGTTGACACTACATAAACATAAAGTAGATTATTCAAAATTGCCGAATGATTGGATGGCAGTTGGTTTCAATATAGATTTACGTCTAACGGCTTCCTGGAGCGACCCTCAGGCTCCCTTTGAATTTCAGTTTGTCAACCCCGAAAACCGGTATTACAATTGGAAATCCAATAGCTCACTGTACTCACAACCCGATAACAAGGTTGCCACTGAGGAGTTTGTCATCGATGATGCTCTACCAGGAAATTGGCTCGTAAATGTGCGATACATTGGTGACGAAAAAGTGGGATTGATTCCACCATACCTAAAATATACGCTATACAAAAACT
>JAWWCH010000071.1:0-7535 GCA_033720575.1 Marinirhabdus sp. | reverse complement strand
GGTGACCCCATTGGTATTGGAGCCTTATTGTCTACCATCTTGATATTGCTCGCCGAATTAGTAGCACCAGTGTTGGTTATCATAGGAATCAAAACGCGGTTTGCAGCGGTGGTGACCGCCATAGCGATGGCCGTTGCTGCCTTTATCGTTCACGGAGGGGATCCTATTGCGCAAAAAGAGAAGGCACTACTGTATCTCTTTGGATTTATTGCAATTGCCTTAATGGGGGCAGGTAGTCTTTCGGTGGATAAAAAATAAGACGCAGCAATTATTTCATACAAGAACTTTATTGGAACTTTTGGAGTCATCGATCCGTTAAGACCATTACGCGTGCTTGAAGATGGATGATAGCAACTCTTTGTACAAGTCGGCTTGGGAAACATTTGCGGCACCAACCCCCTTGCCCTTCAAATCGATTTCTCGAATACTGCTAATAATGGCGCTCGCCTCCTTCATGGAATAGTGTTTCGAAGCCGTTTGGTATTCTTTAATGAAGTACGGACTCACACCCAAAACTTTGGGTGCATCAGCCTTGTTTGATAAGGCGTGGTACTTCAGTAATTTTGAAAAAAAGCTGTAAAGTAAGGCCACAGTAAGCACCAATGGGTGGTTCTTCGGATTCTGTGCAAAATATTGAACGATGGCAAAGGCCTTCTTGATATTCTTGCTTCCAACGGCATTCTGCAATTCAAAATTGTTGAAGTCTTTGCTGATGCCTATGTTTTCTTCTACAATCTGAGGTGTGATCTGTTGTTCAGGTTTTACAATTAATTGTAATTTTTCTAGCTCATTGTTCACCTTACTCAGGTCGTTCCCCAAAAACTCCGTAAGCATCTGTGCGGCCTTTGGTGTAATTGCGTAGCCTTTGCTAGACAAAACATTCCTTATCCAATCTGGCACTTGATTATCGTATAGTTTTTTGCTCTCAAACACAACACTACCATGTTTCTTCAGTGTTTTCAGCAGTTTCTTTCGCGCGTCTAATTTTTTGTATTTATAACAGATCACAAGCACCGTGGTGGGTTGGGGCTGGGTTGCATACGGAAGTAAATTCTCGATAGTACGCGACAGATCTTGGGCTTCCTTGACAATCACCACCTGACGTTCTGCCATCATGGGGTAGCGCTTTGCATTGCTCACAATGTCATCTATTGAAGTATCTCTACCATACAAGACAACCTGATTAAACCCACGTTCTTCCTCTGAAAGGACACTATTCTCTATGAACTTGGCAATTCCGTCAATGTAATATGGCTCTTCCCCCATAAGAAAATAGATCGGTGCGATGTTTCCTTGTCTGATGTCTGAAATAATGGATTTCGCTGTATCTAACGACATAAATTGAAGGGAATTTTGTTTCGAAGTATGCAGCTTTCTGTATTTTTACCGCAATGCAAGCACTTCAGTTTAAAAGCTATGAGTTTCGATTCAAAAGTAACGAAAACAATCGTCTGATTTTTGATGAAATTCGAAAAAAATTTGTGGTACTTACCCCAGAAGAATGGGTTCGGCAACATGTTGTGCGCTTTTTGATCAGCGAAAAAAAATATCCGAAATCACATATCAACGTTGAAAAGCAATTGTTGCTGCACGGTACAAAAAAAAGATACGATGTGGTTGTTTTTAACTCGGAAGGAAGCGTACATCTCATCGTTGAATGCAAAGCACCAAGCGTCCCCATTACCCAAACCACCTTTGATCAGATCGCGCGTTATAATTTGGTAGCCGATGCTACCTATCTTATGGTCACCAATGGCTTGGCCCATTATTACTGTACCCTAAACTATGAGCGCGAACGCTATGATTTTCTTAAGGAACTTCCCGAATATCAATCATAAAAAACGCCTCCGATTTGGAGGCGTGCTTTATACAATTCGAGCTTTGCCATTACATGGCTCCCCACTCTTTCAAGCTCTTTGTATTTAGAGCTACGTAGTCGTCATTTCCAGCATCCTTTGCTAATTCCAATGATCTCTTGGCTGCGTTAATTGCACCCTTTTTATCACCAGATTTTGCATAGATGAGCGATTGTTGTCTGTGGTACCAAAACGCAGGCTCTGCTCTCATGTCGATAGCTTTATCAATCCACGTTTTTGCTTTGTTGATATCCTTTCCAGATTCTAAGTAATACACCGCAGCTTGGTAATAATCGTTTGCCGCTGGACCATTCATTACTTGATCAATGCTCGCAGAAACGATTTTGTCTGTTGGGAATTGCATCGGAACGGCTACATATGCTTTTTCCCACATGATTCCAAGATTCGCACTATCATTGGTGACATCATCAAAAGATATGGTAAATGTTTCAATGTTCATGGGCATAGGGTATACCGGACTTGTAACTGTGGCAGCTACTTTCGAGTCATCCCAATTTTGAGGTGTTCCCCAATTGTTGGTGTCGGTATACAACATTACCTCCCAATTTTGTTTTCCTGGTTTTGTATAGATGGCATACGATCCTGCTTTCACAGATTTGCCACCAACCATAACATCGGTACTGAATGTGACTTTGGTATTAGCATTGGCACCTGTTCTCCACATTTGGTCGTAAGGTACTAAACCACCAAAAATGGTTCTTCCTTTCATGGAAGGTCTAGAGTACTCAACTGTCACGTCTGTAAGACCCACGGTTTGCTCAATTTTTTGTGACGGACTGGGAGCTGGGGTTTTTAGTTGTGCAAAAGTCATCGAAGAAGTTGCGATGGCACATACAAATAATAGTAATTTTTTCATGGTTGCACTATGTGTTAAAGGTTTATGCGAAGGTACAATGCAACCCTCTCCAAAAGAGTTAACAAAAACTTAAAATAGGTGGTTTCAGGAGTTGTATATTTGTAGCATGAAAAAGCGGTTCATTGCAGAAGCCATTGGCACGTTCGGTTTGGTATTTTGTGGTACTGGGGCCATCGTGATCAATGAATTTACAGGAGGAACGGTAACCCATGTGGGCATTGCCATTACCTTTGGTTTAATTGTCATGGGAATGATCTATGCCTTCGGGGATATCAGCGGTGCACACATCAATCCGGCGGTTACCATCGCTTTTGCCTATGCAAAAAAGTTTCCCTGGAAGGAGGTTCCTTACTATATACTTGCCCAGATCGTAGGCGCTATTGCTGCCAGTGGAATGCTATTTTTTCTATTTCCCGAAAATGAACTGTTGGGGGCCACCCTTCCGCAGATCGCTGTTTTCAAAGTATTTGTTTTTGAAATCATACTTTCTTTCTTCCTTATGTTGGTTATCATTAACGTGTCAACTGGCTCCAAAGAAATAGGAGTCATTGCCGGTATCGCCATTGGTAGTATGGTGTTGCTGGAGGCACTTTTTGCGGGTCCTATTACCGGAGCGTCAATGAATCCGGCTCGATCACTTGGTCCGGCGTTGGTGTCAGGAAACCTACAGCACCTTTGGATATATCTTCTAGCCCCAATAATTGGCTGTATTTTAGCAGTCATGAGCTGTCGAGTGGTTAAAAACGACCGATGTTGTGATGACCCGTGCTAAATATCTGTTAATCTTTAGCTTCGCTATTGACTTGTAGTATTTTTCTGTAGTAGATTTACATAAAAAGAACGTTATGTTACACCTAATCAAAAAATGGTTTGGTTCTAAATCGCTCACTGCAGATTCAAAAAACACCGATCTATATCGTCTGTTACGGATGAACCGTCGTGTGTTCTCAGTACGCAAGTAAAGTACCAAAAACCACATTTCTTCTTCGGAAGAACGAAATCGCTATATTGAATCAGTAGGCAAAGTACTGCAAGTTGTATTCATGCAACCTGATATTCAGCACAATGTTAATTATTGTTTAACACTGCCTGAATATTATTGAACAAAATGTACTTTTATGATCTAAAGAAACTATCTTGAAGATCTACAGACTGCACACCACACAACATTTGCCGATTACTTTAGAAGAAGCTTGGCAATTTTTATCGGATCCAAAAAACTTAAAAGTCATTACTCCTGATTATATGGGCTTCCATATACTATCGGGTGCAGACCGACCTATGTTTGAAGGTCAAATTATTCAATACATCGTAACTCCGGTTATGGGTATAAAGACCAAATGGGTAACCGAAATCACTCATGTGAGAGATCGTAATTATTTTGTGGACGAACAACGTTTTGGTCCCTACGCATTGTGGCACCACAAGCACTTCTTGAAGGAAATTGATGGAGGTGTTGAAATGGAAGATATTGTAGATTACAAACTCCCCATGGGCTGGTTGGGTCAGTTGGTGCATCCGATCTTGGTTAAACCAAAATTGAACGAAATATTCGAATATCGCCGTTCAAAGTTGATAGAACTTTTTGGCGAATTAAAAAAACAATAATGAAGAACATACTTTTAATAGGCGGCTCGTACGGTATCGGGTTCGAAATAGCCTCACAACTTTCTGGTGAATACAATATTTACATTGCCTCCCGTACCAAGGAAAATATACCTGAAAACTGCACGCATATCACCTTTGATGCCATTGAAAATGATATTTCTGAATTGGACCTCCCCGACCGTATTGACGGATTGGTCTATTGCCCCGGGAGCATCAACCTCAAACCCTTTAAACGGTTGTCTGTAGAAAATTTCCAGGAAGATCTCAACATCAATTTTTTATCGCTAGTTAAAACGGTGCAAGCCTTACTTCCAAAACTTAAAACAGCAGAACAAGCAAGCTTGGTATTTTTCAGTACCGTTGCCGTGCAAATGGGTATGCCCTTCCACACCAGTGTGGCAGCCTCAAAAGGTGCCATTGAAGGTTTTGCAAAAGCCCTGGCGGCAGAATACGCGCCGTCATTTAGAGTGAATGTGATTGCCCCTTCCCTTACCGATACACCCTTGGCCGAGCGCCTGTTGAATTCGGAAGACAAAAAAGATAAAATGGCACAGCGACATCCGTTGAACCGGGTAGGTAAAGCGAGTGACATTGCGAATATGGCAAGCTTCTTACTTTCCGACCAATCTTCATGGATGACCGGTCAAGTGCTGGGAGTAGATGGCGGTATGTCTTCCATTAAATTATAAGGCGATGGCAGGAAAAGTAAATGTATTTTGGTTCAGACGTGACCTTCGCCTAGATGACAATGTTGGGTTCTACAAAGCCTTACATGGGAAGCATCCCGTTTTGCCATTGTTTATTTTTGATAAGAATATCTTAGGGGAACTCCCTAAAGACGATGCCCGTGTAAGTTTTATCTATGACCAGCTGCAGCAGATGCGCACCGAATTGCAGGAGCATGGTTCAAGTCTGGCCATGTACCACGGTTCACCCGTTTCGGTGTTTAAAACGGTATGTGAAGAATTTGAGGTGCAAAATGTAATCACGAATCATGATTACGAACCTTACGCAAAAGATAGGGATACTGAGGTTTCTAAATGGCTAGAGGAAAAAGAGATTGGGTTCTACACGTATAAAGATCAGGTGATTTTTGAAAAAAGTGAAATCGTGAAGGATGATGGCGACCCCTATGTTGTGTATACCCCGTACATGAAAAAATGGAAATCGACTTTCGATGCTGATTCCCACCTTAAAATTTACTACACCTCACAACACATGGATGCGCTACTCCAACACAGCAGATTGCCTAATCTATCCTTAAGTGATATAGGCTTTCAGCGTTCCTCAATTGAGGTGCCAGACTATGATGTAACACCTACCACCATTCAAGAATATGAAAAAACTAGAAATTTCCCTGCGGAAGAGGGTACATCGCGCTTAGGACCCCATCTTCGATTTGGTACCGTGAGCATTCGGAAAATGGTCAAGAAAGCCATTGCTGAAAAAAACGAGACCTTTTGGCAAGAACTGATTTGGAGAGAGTTCTTTATGCAGATACTCTGGCATTTTCCTGAAACAGTGGACAATGCCTTCAGAAAGAAATACGATCGGGTACCGTGGCGAAATGATAAGAAGGATTTTAAAAAATGGAAGGAAGGTAAAACAGGTTATCCTTTGGTTGACGCAGGTATGCGACAATTGAATACTACAGGATACATGCACAACCGGGTGAGAATGCTTGTAGCAAGCTTTTTGTGCAAACACTTGCTCATCGATTGGCGTTGGGGAGAAGCATATTTTGCAGAAAAATTACTGGATTATGAATTGTCTAGTAACGTAGGCAATTGGCAATGGGCCGCCGGAAGTGGCGTAGATGCCGCTCCGTATTTCAGGATTTTCAACCCCACGACGCAAATTGAAAAATTCGACAAGAACAAAGACTATATTAAAAACTATATCGAAGAATATGACACCGAAGCATACCCCGAAAAAATGGTAGAACACAAGGCCGCGAGAGAACGTGCGTTAGAAACTTATAAAAGAGCAATCAATTAATTTTTTTGTAAGAATTCACTTCAAATACGTATTTCATCGGTTTTTTTAATATATTTAACGATGTTTAAACGCTTAGCCCCCAAATATTTAAACGATGCAGACTTACAAAAATGAATACACGAATGGTGAAATTACCGTTCGCTACCAGCCCAGAAAATGCATACATGCCGAAACCTGTGCGAAAGGACTTTCAGATGTATTCAGAACTACAGTATTACCTTGGATAGATTTAGATGGCGCAGACACTAAAGAAGTGATTGCACAAGTCAAAAAATGCCCTTCCGGCGCACTTTCTTTCGAATATAACAACGAATTTGCAGTTGTTAAATAAATGGTAATACTTCAGTAATTTTGGGTAGTTAAACACAATTTTTCTACACTTGTCATGTTATGCTACGCATAACAAACCCAATACTATTAAAATGAATAAACAAACACTAACAATTGTCCTTTGTTTGTTAGGTGCTTCTTTTATGTTCGCACAAGACACTTCATTGGATAACAACCCCCAAACCATTGAAAATCAATTAGAAGAAACTATTGATGGGTCTAACAGCTATCAAGAGTTCAAGGTGATCAAAAAAACTGAGTTGGCTACTTTAAGAGCCAACATATTAGACACTATTTCTTCTCTAGAAAACACCATTGATGAGTTGAACAGTGAAATTGATGGTCAAAAAAATGAAATCTCATCTCTCACCCAAACGTTGGGAACTACTCGAGAAGATTTGGAGCTCAGTAAAACCAAAGAAGACGGAATCGAAATATTAGGTGCCGTAACCAAGAAAAGTACCTACAACACGGTGATGTTTTCTATCATCTTAGTTTTGGTGCTACTTCTCGCCTTTTTCATTTATAAATTCAAAAACAGCCATTCCATTACTCGAAATGCTGAATTGAAATTGGCCGAAACCGAAATTGAGTTGGAGAAACTGAGACAAAAGAAAATTGAAGAACAGCAACAACTGCGCAGAAAATTGCAGGACGAAATCAACAAGAATAGAAAAGTGTAGTTTCCCCACTACACTAAAAAAAGCCACTAGTAATTGCTAGTGGCTTTTTTTATAATTTGCTGTAAAATGTTATGCTTAATCGATTCGTTCGATTTTTGCACCAATCGCTCTCAAGCGCTCGTCTATATTTTCGTATCCACGATCGATTTGCTCTATATTGTGAATGATACTTGTTCCTTTGTC
>JAWWCH010000070.1:0-7619 GCA_033720575.1 Marinirhabdus sp. | reverse complement strand
TGATAAACCCGCTTTGTTCACCGCCCAAAAGATCACCTGCACCACGAATTTCCAAATCTTTCATCGCAATGTTGAGACCGCTGCCCAGCTCACTGAATTGTTCCAAGGCCGTGATTCGTTTTCGAGCCTCCTCGGTCATGGCAGAATAGGGCGGCGTAATAAAGTAACAAAACGCTTTTTTATTGCTTCGTCCCACTCGGCCTCGCATTTGGTGCAGATCTGAAAGTCCGAAGTTGTTCGCGTTATTGATGAAAATGGTATTCGCATTGGGAACGTCGAGTCCGCTTTCAATAATAGTGGTAGACACCAACACGTCAAATTCGTTGTTCATGAATTTGAGCATGAGATCTTCCAATTTTTTTCCTTCCATTTGGCCGTGACCAATTCCAATTTTGGCATCGGGAACCAACCGCTGTATCATCCCTGCCACCTCTTTGATGTTCTCAATGCGGTTGTGCACAAAAAATACTTGTCCGCCACGCGAAATCTCATACCGAATCGCATCGCGAATGGTTTCTTCACCAAATCGAATCACGTGGGTTTCCACCGGATATCGGTTTGGTGGAGGCGTAGTAATCACACTTAAATCACGTGCAGCCATCAAGCTGAACTGCAGGGTTCTTGGGATAGGTGTCGCGGTAAGGGTCAGCGTGTCCACGTTTTCCTTGATGGTTTTGAGTTTGTCTTTTACCGAAACCCCAAATTTTTGTTCCTCGTCAATAATGAGCAATCCTAAATCTTTAAACGCCACGGCTTTGTTCACCAACTGATGGGTTCCGATTACGATATCCAACTTCCCGGATTTTAGATTTTCCAAAACGGTGCGACGTTCCTTTGCGGTTCTAAATCGGTTGAGATAATCTACCTGTACAGGCATATCTGCCAAGCGCTCACTGAAGGTTTTATAGTGCTGAAAGGCCAAAATGGTGGTGGGTACCAAGATGGCTACTTGTTTGCCATTATCAACAGCTTTAAAGGCGGCACGAACGGCAACTTCCGTTTTTCCAAAACCAACATCGCCACATACCAGGCGATCCATGGGGCGCTCGCTCTCCATGTCTGCTTTTACATCGGCCGTGGCCGTGCTCTGGTCTGGCGTGTCTTCATACATAAAAGACGATTCGAGCTCATGTTGAAGGTAACTATCAGGGTCGTATTGAAACCCTTTTTGGAGTCTTCGTTTGGCGTAGAGTTCAATGAGATTAAAAGCAATTTCCTTAACCCGCGTTTTGGTTTTTTGTTTGAGTTTCTTCCAAGCGGCACTGCCCAATTTATAGATTTTGGGTGTGGTACCATCTTTACCGTTGTATTTTGAAATCTTGTGAAGCGAATGGATGCTGAGGTAAAGAATATCGCGTTCGCCATAGATCAATTTTATGGCTTCTTGCTGTTTGCCTTCCACCTCAATTTTTTGGAGTCCGCCAAATTTTCCAATCCCATGGTCGATGTGGGTCACATAGTCGCCTACCTCAAGGTTGGTGAGTTCTTTAAGGGTGATGGCCTGTTTCTTTGCGTAGCCATTTTTAAGGTTGAATTTGTGATACCGTTCAAAAATCTGATGGTCGGTATAGCACACGTTTTTGTTTTCATGATCTATAAACCCTTGATAGAGCGGAAAAACCACCGTTTCAAATTGCGAAACGTGCCCTTGGGCATCTTCAAATATATCGTGAAAGCGCTTGGCTTGGGCTTCACTGCTACAGAAAATATAATTCGTATAACCGGCTTCCGTATTTTGATTCAAATTTTCAATCAGCAAATTGAACTGTTTGTTAAAGGAAGGCTGCGGAACCGTATGAAATGTTATGACGTCTGATGTTCCTGCTGAAGCAGTTTTAGTTGAAAGTGTAATTCTCGAAAAATCTTGGAGCTGTGTTTGAAGCAATTCGGAAGTACAGAACAGTTCAGCCGGGGCACTCATCTTCACTTCGCCTTGTTGTTGGCCATAGGCTTCCGTAGCTTTTTTGAACAATTTGTCTATCGCACCGCTCAGCAATTCTTCATTTTTGAGACACACAATAGTTTTTGAAGCGATGTATTTCAGAAAACTCTCTCGATTTTCATCCAACATTTTGTTTTCAACATTAGGAATGATGGAGATTTTCTTCAATTGCTCTAGCGATAGTTGCGTCTCCACATCAAAAGTGCGAATGCTATCCACATCGTCGCCAAAAAACTCGATACGGTAAGGTTCGTCATTGCTGAAGCTGAATACGTCTAAAATTCCACCACGCACTGAAAATTCACCCGGTTCGGTAACGAAATCGGTGCGTTTGAACTTGTATTCAAACAACACTTCGTTTACAAAATCGATAGACACGGTATCGTTCACCGACAGTTTTAAAGTATTTTTTTCGAGTTCCTTTTTGGTGACTACCTTTTCAAATAACGCTTCGGGATAGGTGACAATAAGTGCAGGTTTTCTTCGCGAATTGATGCGGTTCAACACTTCGCTTCGCAATAGCACATTCGCGTTATCGGTTTCTTCAATCTGATAGGGTCTTCGATAACTTCCTGGATAGAAGAGCACAGATTCGTCGCCCAATAGATTTTCAAGATCGTTAAGATGATAGGCAGCTTCTTCTTTATCATTCAAAATGAAGAGTAATGGCCTTTCTGCCGACTTAAATACCTCTGCAATTACAACGGAAGTGGCGCTACCAACAAGTCCTGACACCTTAGTATTTGTCAATTGGGATCGCTCTTCCCTTTGGGATTGGGCAATAGCATTCCTCAGTTTTCCAAGTTCGGAAGACTGCTCAAAAAGGGAACGCACAAGGGTTTTGCTCATGAGCCGACAAAAATAAGCCAAACCACCGAAGTTTTCAAAGGCTCCAACATATTTAAACCAACTTTATCATTTTGATAACATAGCAGCATTGTTGCAATGTTTACATTTCAGCATGGGAATAAAAGAATACGATGTGTTTGTTATCGGCACAGGAACAGCAGGGAAGGGTGTCGCTAAAGAATGTGCCAAGGAAGGCATGAAAGTAGGTATTGCCGACAATCGAGTTTACGGCGGTACTTGCCCTAATCGTGGCTGCGATCCGAAGAAAGTATTGGTTGGGATCACCGATGTGGTCCATTTGGCAACGAATCTTGAAGGAAAGGGAATCTCCCAAGTGCCCAAAGTCGATTGGAAAGCATTACAACAGTTCAAAGAAAATTTTACCGACGCCGTACCTGCAGCAACCGAAAAGGATTTGGCAGCCTTGGCAATCGATATGTATCATCAATCGCCTAAATTTCTTGATGAGCAAACCCTTTCCGTAGAAGGTAAGACTATTAGGGCGAAAAAAATTGTGATTGCCACGGGTCAACACCCTATGGAATTGAAAGTACCCGGACGGGAACATCTACGCACAAGCGATGAATTTATACATCAACCGGAGTTGCCTAAAGAAATTATTTTTGTGGGCGCTGGCTATGTGGGGATGGAATTTGCGCATGTGGCCGCACGCTGCGGAAGTAAAGTAACGATAATTGAATTCGGTGAGCGTCCGTTGGCCCCTTTTGATGAAGATGTGGTGCAATACCTGACCGACGCTTCGGAAGAAATGGGCATTCAATTCATTTTTAATGCTGAAGTTACTGAAGTTGAAAAATTGCGAACGAATTTTAGGGTGTATTATAATAAGAATGGCAAGCGGCAGTCGGTTAAGGCAAAAGCCGTTTTCAACACGGCCGGGCGCGTTCCTGCCATTGATGAATTGGACTTAGAAAAAGGAAATGTGGCTTTTGAAAAAGGCGGTATTTCAGTCAATGCGTTTTTACAAAATACAACCAATCCAAACGTGTATGCTTGTGGTGATGTTTCCGCTAGTGGGACGTTACCACTTACTCCAGTATCTTCCCAAGAATCACGAATTGTTTCTATCAACATTCGAAAGGGAAATTCAGAAAAATTAGACATTCCCCCAACACCCTCTGTAGTATTTACCCTGCCGCAGATTGCTGCTATCGGACTCACTGAAAAAGAAGCTAAAGAACAAGGCTATGCTATTCGAGTAGGGCAAAAAAATGTTCCTCATTGGTTCAATGCAAAACATATAAATGAGTCGGTTTACGCTTATAAAACTATTGTTGATACCGAGCGAAATTTGATCTTGGGCGCACATATTTGTGCAGCAAGGGCAGATGAAATGATCAACCTCTTTGTTCTCGCCATGTGTGGAAAATTACACATTGAGGATTTAAAAAAAATGGTGTTTGCGTATCCCACGTGGGGGAATGACATCAAAGGAATGGTCTAACAATTTAGGATAACTTCGGCCAAATGGTCTAAATCGCTAGCAGTATTGTAGACGTTTGGTGAGACGCGAATCGCATTGCCTCGGTACGATACAAAAATATTGGCTTTTGTTAGCGCCGACTTAATTACGGACATTGATTTTTCTTCAGAAGGATAGATTCCGAAAAGATGGTGGCTTCGCATAGTGTCCTCTTCAATAAAATGACCCCTGTCTCGCAATCTCGCAATAGCCGCAGTTGATATGGATTTACAATATGACTGAATGTTTTCAACGCCCCATGCATTGAGCTGCCGAATGGCCTCTGACAGCATTGGCGTCAGGATAAAATTACTGCTTTCGCCCACATCATATCGAGCGGCCTTAGGCTTTAAGATATGATTGTACTTCACCAATTTTGAAAAGTCTTCAGAACCCATGTGATTCATCCAATTATTTTCAATGGGATTTCCGTTATGGAAACGTTCCCCAAAATAGGCAACACCCAAGCTATATGGCCCCATGAGCCATTTGTATCCGCCACAGATAAGTGCATCAGGTTTTATTTTTTCTACGGAAAAGGGAAGGGCGCCCACACTTTGGGTCCCATCAATAATCAAATAGGCATCCACCTCATGGGTTCGTGTTCTGATGGCCTTTAAATCGAATAAAGTGCCGTCTGCCCAGTGACAATTTGGGATGGCTACGCATTTCGTTTTTGAATTGATAGCTTCCAAAATCGAGGTGTTCCAGGTTGCACCACGGCTGGGTGTAATTTTAGGTGCTTGAACGGTTTTCACAACCACTCCTATACTTTCTTCTAGGGCCTTCCACGCGTAATAATTGCTCGGGAACTGTTCCTCTAAGACAATAATTTCATCGCCTTTTTTGAAAGGAATGTTGTGTGCCGCAATAGCAATTCCGTAAGATACGGATGGAATTATGGCTATGGTCTCGTGGTCTTGCGTTTCAATTAATTGAGCAAATCGCTTCTTTAGCGTGATTTTGTCTTCAAAAAAATCTGCTTCAGAAATGGAATAAGGCGTGTTTTTCTTGCTCAAACACTGTACCCCAATTTCTTCTACGGATTTCAACTGAGGCGACATGTAGGCACCGTTGAGGTAAGTAATTTCTGAATCGAGACGAAATTGGTGTTTTTGGTTTTGCATTCCCTAAAGCTAGTTCTTTTTGAGATATTCTAGACATTTATTCGCTGGATTGGTCTTGTGGTTTTTAATGGCATGTACACTGCTACTGACTACTAATACCCCAGCGGCAATCAAGGCTGTGATTTGAATAGGGGTATCGCTCTCCCAATTTGCCATGGCTATCGCCACAAGCGCCCACGCGCCTACCAGGGCAAATTCGCGCATATTTCGTTTCCAAGTAATGATGAGGTTGATGGAAGTGGCAATGCCAATCATAAAAAGAGTCCATAGCACCGGTGAGATTCCGAAGCCATTCCAATCAATTTTGACTAAATATGTAGAAACATTGGCGATGCAGGCTACTGTGACCCAACCACTATAAATTACGAAAGGCCACCATAAAAATAAGATGACGGGAATGGGTTCATCATCAAGTTCCATTCTATTGTTCCAGACAATTTTTAACAGGCTAAACAGCAGGATAAAGATGACGAAAACCGAGGCCAGCACAAAGTCTGACACAAAGAGATAGCACCAAAGGCTGTTGGCGAGGCAACTGATTACAAACCACCAACCTGTTTTCAAAATAAAACGGTCATCTCTTACCGTTACAAATAAGCTTCTGGATTGATAGAAGACAAATCCGAATAGTAATAGATAAATGAGTCCCCAAATGGAGAAGGCATATCCCGCAGGGGTAAACAACGTCTGATAGGCATTGCTCATTTCTGCTTGTGTGGTATCGTTGAACACACCGGTACTTGAAGCATAGTTGAAATAAAGTGTCACAAGGAAACCTAGGATGTTGGCGATTTGTAGTGTTTTTTTCATACGCTAAAGATACCATTGCCTACGATGTTCTATTGTCAAAGAAATCATAAGATTCCTTAAGTGAGGCTAGTGCGCCTCCAACCAATCATTTCCTACCCCGATTTCAACATCTAAAGGCACTTTGAGCTGGTAGGCTTTTTCCATTTCAGATTTAATGAGTTGTTTCATTTCTTCCAATTCAGGTTTGTAAACGTCGAATACCAATTCATCATGCACCTGAAGTAGCATTTTTGTTTTATAGTTTCCTTCGGAAAGTTTCTTGTGAATGTTAATCATTGCAATTTTGATAATGTCTGCCGCGCTACCCTGAATGGGAGCATTCACCGCGTTGCGCTCTGCCGCACCGCGTACAACGGCATTACTGCCGTTAATGCCGTTGAGGTAGCGCCGTCTCCCCAATACCGTTTGCACATAGCCGTTTTCACGGGCAAAATCGACCAACTCGCTCATGTAGTTGCGCAATTTAGGGTAGGTTTTGTAATAGGCATCAATCAAATCTTTGGCTTCGGTACGCGATAAGTCCGTCTGATTGCTGAGTCCGAAAGCCGATACGCCATAGATGATTCCAAAGTTCACGGTTTTGGCATTACTTCGTTGCTCGCGGGTGACCTCTTCAATCGGAACGTTGAAAACTTTTGCTGCTGTAGAGGCATGAATGTCTTCTCCTTTATGAAAAGCCTCCATCATGGTATCCTCTTCGCTAAGGGCAGCTATAATCCGTAATTCAATCTGTGAATAATCGGCAGCCAATAGTACGTAATCTTCGTTCCTAGGAACGAAAGCTTTCCTAACTTGTCTCCCGCGTTCGGTACGGATGGGAATGTTTTGTAGATTGGGGTTGTTGCTGCTCAATCGCCCTGTTGCCGCAACGGTTTGCATATAATCGGTATGCACACGCTTGGTAGTGGGTTCTACTTGTTCAGGGAGGGCATCCACATAGGTGCTCTTCAATTTTGAGAGTCCGCGATACTCGAGCACATCTGCAATTATTGCATGATCTTTGGCCAAATAACTGAGCACATCTTCCGCGGTTGAATACTGCCCTGTTTTGGTCTTTTTTGGTTTGTCGATGAGTTTCATCTTTCCAAAGAGAATTTCGCCAAGTTGCTTTGGCGAAGCGATATTGAATTCTTCTCCAGCTTCCTTGTAAATTCGAGCTTCCAAATCCTGAATATCATTATCCAAATCGGTTGAAAGTGACTTCAAGAATTGTTCGTCTAAATTAATGCCTTCCAACTCCATATCAGCCAATACACGAAGCAACGGAATTTCAATTTCATCGAATAACTTTTGGGTGTTGGCTTCGCCCAATTCTTTTTCAAAATGTTCTTTTAGCTGAAGCGTGATGTCGGCATCCTCCACGGCATATTCGGTTTGTTCTTCTATCGGAACATCGCGCATCGACTTT
>JAWWCH010000069.1:0-7649 GCA_033720575.1 Marinirhabdus sp. | reverse complement strand
TAAAATTGCACTATTGCTGTGCATTAATTTCTGCACTTCATTTCATGTAATTGCACAACAAACCACAAAAAAGCAAATTGACAGCGTCGTAACTGCCCATTCCAATGGGACTTTTCAGAAGAAACAAGAAGCCTATCACCAGTTGGGCCAACGGATCCTCAGAAATGAAGACCCTACCCAAGCATCAGAATTGTTCAGATATTTCCTATCGAAAGATTCAAGTGCAACAGCTAAAATTATTATATACGAAGATTATGCGAGCAATCTGTCGAGATTAGGAAATCTTGACGAATCAATAAAACTAAAAAAAGAGGGCCTTCAATTGGCGAAACAGTTGCAGGATACCGTCCGAATTGTATTTTATAATATCACACTGGCATTTTCCTTCGACCAAAATAATCAACCAGATTTAGCGCTCACGCACCTCAATGCTATCGAAGATATCATCGAAGAAGATATTGTACAGCATCTGCATCCAAGTTTTTACCATGCAAAGGCCGTTATCTATGGTAGCTTAAAAGATTATGAAAAGCAAGAGGAATACCTCTTAGACATGTATGCATTAATAAAAGATGACGCAAATACGTCTAGCAAGCGCTTCTACCTGTATTTGATTCTTGATTTCTATTCGCAGTATACCAATCCGCAACAATTGGCCAAATTTACTGAAATATTGGGAAGTCATTACGAGGATGCAAATTTAGACATTCCCAAAGGCCACATGCCTATTTCGGCCTTATTCAAAAAAAGATTGAGCGCTGAAAACATCCCTATCCTAACCGAAGCCATTTCAATTAGCGACAGTCTGAACAGCCTCAATTCATTAACGGCCACCACCATTGCTTTGGCCAACATATACACAGCAGAAGGAAATCCGCAATCAGGGCTGCCCTACCTTGAGCGGGCTATTGCCAAGTTACAGCAGGTCAATAAACCTTCAGACTTAGTAGATTTGTACACTGTAGCAGCAACAACGAGTGCGGCAGCCAACAATTATCAAGATGCGTACAGACATAAATTGGCGCAGACGGCACTTCAGGACAGTGTCACTTCAGAAAAAATGAAGCGCAATATTGCAGAAATTGAAATAGAGTACGAAACTGAGAAGAAAGAGCGGAAGATATTGGAGCAACAGCTCGAATTACAAGAGCAATCCAGACAAAAAGCACAAATCAGAAATGGTCTGGTGGCCATCGCCATCTTCGCACTCCTATTATTTTTATTTTTTAGATATCGCCTCAAATCACAAAAGACGATTGCAGAGCAAACCGCTTCCATTCAAACTCAAAAAATCACCGAATTGCAGCAAAAAAACAAATTACTCGCCATGAAGAGCATGATTGAAGGGCAAGAAGCCGAACGCCTGCGGATCGCAAAGGATTTACATGACAGTTTGGGCGGGTTGCTTAGCACGGTGAAAGCACATTTTAGTACGTTACAGAATGAAATGGCAGGTTTAGAGACTCTAGATCTAACCAGCAAAACAAATCATCTGATAGACGAAGCCTGCATAGAAGTGAGACGTATCTCGCATAACATGATGCCGCATGCCTTGAGCCTTTCAGGGTTGCAAGGGGCTATTGAAGACATTGGCGAACAACTTCGGGAACAGCAAGTTGACGTGACCATTGAAATTTCAAATCTGCCACCAAAACTGGATGCCACCAAAGAAGTGATGCTGTACCGGCTTGTTCAGGAAATTGTCTCTAATATCCGAAAACATGCGGCAGCAACCACTGTATTAATACAAGTGATGGGGCATGAAAATGAAATCACGCTCTTGGTCGAAGATAACGGAAGAGGGTTTAATTATGAAGCAGCGCAGCATCAAGGGGGCCTCGGACTTCAAAGCATCAATAGTAGGGTGGCGTACTTAGATGGATCAATTGACTGGGACACCACTGTGGGAGCAGGAACTTCGTTAACTATAAATATCCCCATAGCATGATACATGTATATATCGTAGACGACCACCAAATGGTAATAGATGGAATGCTATTGCTCTTAAAAAATGACCCTAACCTAACCGTGGTAGGATCATGTCTAAATGGTCAAGATGCCTTGGTCAATATACCACAGCAAAAAGTGGATGTAGTGCTGTTAGATATTAACATGCCCGATATGAATGGCATAGAAACCTGTAAGGAACTGCTGAAACTAATTCCAAACTTAAAGGTTGTTGCCCTGAGCATGCACAAAGAAAGTAGTTTGATAAAGCTTATGCTGAACAGCGGTGCGCAAGGCTATGTGCTAAAAAATGCTGGAAAAGACGAAGTAATAGAAGCCATCAAAACGGTGTACAAAGGAGAAAAATACCTGGATGACACTGTTAATGAAATTGTATTGAATAGTGTTATCGGGAAAGGTAAATCCAATGTTGCGAGTCCGTTTCCAACCCTGTCAAGACGTGAAAAAGAAGTGCTGAAATTAATCTTGGACGAATGTACTACCCAAGAAATAGCAGACAAATTGTTCATCAGTTTCGGTACCGTAGAAACACACCGCAGAAACATGCTCATTAAAACGGGAGCCCGAAACACAGCCGGTTTAGTGAGAATAGCTATTGAATACAATTTGGCGAAATAATCCCAATTAAGGTTCAGTAGTCAGCTAAAAAAAAGCCCACCTTGCAATCAAGATGGGCTTTCACATTAACCAACCGAAATCTTCATCATACCAATTCAAATGTACATACTGAAATGAGAACAAATCAGTTATAGCACAGCACAACCAAAACATTTTTCAATTGCGCTGTAAGATATATAACAGTTACATCAAAAAAATACTACCTCGCAGAGATGATGTTTTTTTTACATAAGTTTACGATGCTATTATGGATGAGAAAAATCATGTTTGCGACGAAAGAATATTCGACACGATTTATAGAGATCATGCCGAGAGCATTCGCAATTTTATTTATTTCAAATGCAGAGACAAGGATAAAGCAGCTGATGTTGTGCAAGACGCCTTCATCAAATTGTGGCAAAATTGTAAAAAAATACCTCCTTCCAAAGCGCGCTCATTTTTGTATACGGTGGCAAATAACGTTTTCTTGAATACCGTAGCACATCACAAAGTGGTTCTAAAATATGTCGAAAACCATCAACCCCGAGTAGAAAAACATTCTCCCCAATTTCTTCTTGAGGAAAAAGAATACGGTGAAAAACTCGAACGAGCCATCAACAATCTTACGGAAGTGCAACGCACTGCATTTTTATTGAGTCGTGTGGAAGGTAAAAAGTATCGCGAAATTGCCGAAATTTTGAATATATCTGAAAAGGCCACTAGTAAACGCATTCACGATGCACTAGAAGCATTGCGAAAAAGTGTAGAAAAAATTTGAAAGGGAGAGGTAGTAAAATAGCTAGCTAATTGTTTTACAGATAGAAGGCATTAAAAAATGGACAAGAATTTACTTGATAAATGGTTAAACGGCACGCATACTGCGGAAGATCTTCGCCAATTGGAGACCGATCCGAAGTTTGCTGCCTATCAGAAAATCGACCAATACACCAAACGTATTGATCTACCTGCCTTTGATACCGAAGCTGCACTTGAAGCAATGAAAGCAAAACGAGATGCAGCAGACGGCTCAGATACAAAAGTACGTACGTTGCCCACCCTATTGAAAATCGCTGCCGTACTGGCCGTTATCGCTGCTACCTATGTATTCTTCGATACTACCGCTTCCCATACTACTACTCAGATTGCTGAAACCACTACGGTGCAGTTGCCAGATGCCTCAGAAGTGATGATAAATGCACAATCTGAACTATCGTTCAATGAAAATACTTGGGAAGAAGCCCGCGAAGTACAATTAACAGGCGAGGCGTATTTTAAAGTTGCCAAAGGTAAAACCTTTAAAGTGCAATCAGCACACGGCGAAGTGACCGTGCTGGGCACACAATTTAATGTAATTGATCGTGAAGATAAATTTTCTGTGAGCTGTTTTGAAGGTTTGGTTGCCGTTACCTTTGGTGACAAGCAGTTTGAATTACCAGCTGGCACAATGATAAACTTAGTTGACGAAACGATAGAAAAAGGATTTGTGTTTGTTAATAAACCCACTTGGATCGGAAATGAAAGCAGTTATGATGATGTTGCTATCGAAGCTGTCATAAACGATTTGGAAGCGCAATATGATATCGTTATTGAGACTCAAAATATTGATGTAACTTTACGTTTTACGGGAAGTTTTACGCACACTGACGTAAATGCTGCTCTACAAACCGTCACTTTACCATTGGGATTAACGTATGCCATCAATACCGAAGACAACGTCATTATTTCACCCGCCAAATAGCCGGCTTCGCATCCCTTTTATCACCTTTTTTATGCTACTTTTTGTGGTATGTTCAGGCGTAGCGCAACCCTCCCAAGAGTCTCGGCCACTTTTGAAGGTGTTAAAGGAAGTTGAACAGGTTTTCGATGTAAAGTTTTCCTATAATCGCCGTGATCTCAAGTCGATCACCGTAGATTCATTTGTGCTTCCAACCACCTTGGCTAGCGCACTAGAACAGCTTAGCGCCAAAGAGAATCTAGTATTTACAAGAATCAAAGAACGCTATATTGCCATCCAAGTAAAGGAAGAGCAGCCTATTACCGTATGTGGCATTCTCATTGAAACAGAAACAAGTATACCCATAGAAGATGCTGAAATTGTGAGCAATTCCGATTGGGTGAACTCAGACGGCGGTGGAAATTTCACGCTTACCACTACGAAACTCAATATGCCCTTGTCCATATTTGTAAATGGTTTTTTGGTTCGAAAAATGCTACCAAGCGAATTACAAAATACGGGGCAATGCCCATTCATATATATTTCCCAAACCTATACCTTTCTTCCTGAAGTGGTGCTGAAAAACTATATTACCAAAGGTATTTCTAAAGATATATCTGGCGCCACTACCATTGACAATGACAATTTTGAGATATTACCAAACCTCATTGAACCTGACGTACTACAAATTGCACAAGTTTTACCCGGGATCACCAGTGCAGACGAAACCGCAGCAAATCTAAATGTTCGCGGAGGCACCGCTGATGAGCTGCTCATACTATGGGACGATGTTCGGATGTATCAAACTGGGCACTTTTTTGGTCTCATTTCTGCGTTCAACCCAAATCTTACCCAAAAGGTCAGGCTATTCAAAAATGGAACCGATTCGCGGTACGGCGAAGGCGTCTCTGGTGTGTTGGCCATGGAATCAAGCCAGTCCATACCTGAAGAATTTAAAGGCGGCGTGGGTGTAAATCTGACCAGTGCCAACGGCTACGCAGAAATACCCGTTTCTGAAAACTTTTTAATTACCCTATCTGGGAGAACGGCAATCAATACGGGTATCGGTAATCCTGTGTACAACGAGTTTTTTAATAAGGTATTTCAGAATACGGTAATCACCAACTTTCAGACCAATGCCATTGAAGGAAGAAGAAGTACCGACGAAGAATTTAATTTTTTTGACATTTCAACCAAAGTACTCTGGAAATTATCACCGAAAGACCAACTCTCCTATCAATTCTTGATCATTGATAATCGGCTGAAATTCTCTGAACGCTTTATTGCGGTGGAAACGGGATCGCTAACAGAAAGTGAGCTGAAGCAGCAGAGCTATACTAATAAAGCTTCCTACCTGCGAAACTGGAGTCGAAATCTCTCTTCTGAAATCGCCCTGTCTAGCACCAACTATCAACGAAACGCATTTAGTAATGCCAGGGATTTGAACCTATTGGATAGCAACCAGAACGAAGTGATTGAAAATGCCCTTAAAATAGATTTGCAATATAAAACCGATAATATTGGGCTATGGGCGGCAGGATTTCAGTATACCGACACACAAATCACGGATGCACGCCAAGTTTTTTTCAATACGGAAGTTCGAACGGAGGTAAATAGTCTGTATTCAAATGCTGCTTTTGTAAGCAACAGTTTATCTTTATTCAACGGAACCACTAAAGTCACTTCAGGGGCACGACTCACCCACTACCCCAAACTTTCGGAATCATTTGTGGAACCACGATTACATGTAGACCAAAAGATTTCGGCCAAGGTTCGGGCATTTCTTTCGGGTGAATTAAAACACCAATCGGTATATCAACGTATTAACATTAGAAACACCTTGCTTGGGGTGGAGACGAGCGATTGGTTGCTGGCAAATTCAGAAGACAGCCCTTTTCTTCAAAGCAAGCAATTAGGTTTGGGTGCTAGTTTCAAAGAAAGCAATTGGACCTTTTCCTCAAACCTCTATATCAAAGAGGTTTCAGGAATTAAAACATCTAATCTCGGATTTCAGAACCAACTCCATGGGACAGACTTCGAGGGAGAATATACCATCAAAGGGTTGGAGTTCTCTGTCAACAGACAAGCTGAACATTGGAACTTTTGGTTGAGCTATAGTTTTCAAGACAACAACTTTACCTTCAGCGACTTTCAACCCCAATCTTTCAGAAATAACTTAGAAAGTGAGCATTCTGCTACCTTGGCAGCATCATATTCCCTGAAAAATTTTCAGTTTTCTCTTGGCAATACCATCAAGTCTGGCCTACCCTATACCACTCCAGTGGCCGGTAATGAAATTAGCACAGGTGAAGATGGCAATACCGTAAATTTCAATACCCCCAACAATGCACAACTACCCGTGTATTTCAGAAGTGATTTTTCAGCGAGTTATGAATGGGAAGTAGATGAAAGTCTAGCTGCAAAAGTTCATATTGCCTTTTTGAACCTTCTAAACAGAAAAAACATTCTGGATCAAACCTATCGCTTGGAAGACAACGAATCGGGTTTCCCTGCTCTGGTCCAGATCAACCAACTCTCGTTAGGGTTTACGCCCAACATCTCATTTCAGTTGTTATTCTGATTACATACGGTTGGGAACCTGTATTCCCAGCATATTGAAAGCCGTCTTGATCATATCTCCTACTGCTCCACACAACGCCACTCTAAACTGAATTTCGGCATCCTGTGCTGCTCCAAAAATCGGAACGTTTTGATAGAACGAATTGAATTCCTTTACTAGATCATAGGTGTAGTTTGCAATCAGCGCTGGACTGTAATTTTGTGCCGCATTTTGAACCGTTTCTGGAAATTGCTCGATGATTTTCAATAGTTCTTTCTCCTTCTCATGCAAAGTGAGCCCTTCTACCGCCATCTCCGTTTGAGCTGAAGTATCCGCTTTTCGCAAGATAGACTGTATTCGTGCGTAGGTGTATTGAATAAAAGGACCCGTGTTTCCTTGGAAATCGACACTTTCCTCGGGGTCGAACAAAATACGTTTCTTTGGATCTACTTTTAAGATGTAGTATTTCAAAGCACCTAGACCAATAGTTCGATAGAGTTCCTTTTTCTCTTCTTCGGAAAAGTCATCAATTTTACCCAGCTCTTCAGAAATTTGTTGAGCAGTCTGCGCCATATCAGCAATCAGGTCGTCTGCATCAACTACCGTTCCTTCTCTACTTTTCATTTTACCTGAAGGCAAGTCTACCATCCCGTAACTGAGGTGGTACAAATTTTCAGCCCAAGAAAAGCCAAGTTTCTTCAGAATGAGAAACAACACCTTGAAATGATAGTCTTGTTCGTTACCCACGGTGTAAATCATACCGTTGATGTCAGGAAAGTCTTTAACTCGCTGAATGGCCGTACCGATATC
>JAWWCH010000068.1:0-7787 GCA_033720575.1 Marinirhabdus sp. | reverse complement strand
TATCTGCTATGACATCAATGGTTCCAGCGTATATTCCATTTTCGGTATGATTCAATGTTATGGTTCCATTAGCATCAGTGAGGGTAACCACCGCATCAGTTACGGGCGGAATTACATTGTCAAAGAAGGGTGCAGTTGTACTTAGTTGAACAAAAACATCAGAATCACCGCTTGCGATATCACGAGTTAACTTAGCGTCTATTACCAATTTAGGCGCACTTTCATTCAGGTCTACTTCCACCACGTCTTCACATGCCCAGCAAAGAGGAACGAAAAGCAATAGGTATATCAATCGTTTCATCATCAGAATTTAAAATTATAAGTTACCGAAGGTATGATTCCAAAAATCGACAGTCGCACGGCTTCATTCCGACCTGTATCTGTGTTTTCGCGAAACGACAATGAAGCAGCATTCATTCGGTTGTATACATTGTACACGCTGAACACCCATTCACTTTTCCAGCGTTTCGAACTGTTTGGCTTCGGTGTCCACGTTGCTGAAATATCGACGTGATGAAAATCTTGCAATCTGCTGCTGTTTCTCGCTTCATACACCGGGACGGTTATATCATTGTATTCATACTGACCTTTTGGGAAGGTGCTTGGCCTTCCTGTTTGGTAAATACCATTGGCACTAAAGGTCCATTTTGGGTTGAGTTCGTATTGTGCTGTCACTGAAATATCGTGGGGTTTGTCCCATGGAGAATTGTACCACGCCCCTTGGTTGATCCCGATTTCTTCTGGGGTTCTCCCTGGGGTTCGTTGCTCACTTTTGGATAAGGTATAGGCAATCCAGCCTTGTAATTTCCCTTCTGTTTTTCGGAATAAGAATTCGAGTCCGTACGCTCGTGCCTCTCCGCTCAACAAAATTTGCTCTACTGCATTATTCGCTATGAGGTCGGCATCGTCCACATAATCCAATCGATTGTCGACAGTCTTATAAAAAGATTCCACTTCAAATGAATACCGATCGAACTTCTTAAAAAAACCTACTGCAAATTGGTCTGCCACTTGGGGCTCAATATACTTTCCGCTGGGTGCATAAATATCGAACGGAGTAGGCGAGGTAGTGTTGCTAATTAGGTGAATGTATTGCGCGGTACGATTGTAACTGGCTTTTACCGAAGCAGATTCAGAAAGTTGGTAGGCGGTCGCAATTCTAGGTTCTAAATTAGCGAAAGCCTTAATAGTTTCGCTTCTTTCAAACGCAACTGTATCAATGGGTGTAGCCTTTTGGTAGATGTCTAGAGAAGCATCATAGGCTACTGGATTATTATTCGCATAAAGGTTCAATGCATCTTGCCCCAAACGATTAAATGTAGACAATCGCAAACCTGCTTGTACCGAAAAGTTGTCGGTTATTTGTATTTCGGCATCGGCATAAGCTGCGTTTTCTGTAGCGTATTTTTTAGTGAGTTTGAACGGATTGATACCTGAGGTGGGTGTGGTTGGGTTGATTTCTCCCGGATTGAATTGGTAGAATATTCCATTTACACCATACTGTAATTTAAGTTGATCATTGAGATAATGCGTAAAATCGTATTTGAGGTTGAAATTTTGAATGCCACTATCAAAGTCGAACTCTACAAAGGTTAGCTCGAGGCCGTAGAAATAATCTGAAAAGATCAATGATAAGTTACTGAACAGTTTGTCACTAAATAGGTGGTTCCATCGTAAGTTGATGGTTGCATTACCGAAATTATTGCTGAAGCTATCTGCGATTGAAAATACGTCGCGTCCGAAATATCCAGAGAGAAACAAGCGGTTATTTTCATTGAGATTGTAGCTTACCTTGGTGTTCAAATCGTAAAAATAGGCGATGTTGTCATTGTCGAATAACGGCAGAAACAAGTGTGCATAACTACTTCTACCGCCCACTAAAAAGGAGGCGGTGTCTTTTTTTATTGGTCCTTCCAAAAGCACCCTGCTCGCCACGAGACCAATGCCGCCATTGGCCTTGAAATTCCGTTTGCTTCCATCTTTTTGGTAAATGTCCAGCACCGAAGATATTCGTCCGCCATACCGCGCAGGAATACCGCCCTTATACAGGGTAAGGTCTTTGATTGCATCTGGATTGAATACCGAGAAAAATCCGAAAAGGTGTGACGAATTATACAGCGTGGCTTCATCGAGCAAAATTAGGTTCTGATCTGCCGCGCCTCCACGCACATTGAAGCCGCTGGCACCTTCGCCTGCGTTGGTAACCCCAGGGAGCAATGTAATGGCTTTGATGACATCTTTTTCGCCAAGCACTACCGGTATTTTCTTAATAGTTTCGGAGGTGAGACGATTTACGCTCATTTCAGGTTTTCGAATATTTAGGGCCTCAACGTCGGTTTTGATGACCACCTCGTCCAACTGCTGGGTATCGGTAGCTAATTCAATATTCCGAGTGGTGTTTTCGGTCAACGCAATGCGCTCCTGTGATGTGGTAAAACCTATGGTGCTGTAAAAGACTTCGTAATCGCCTTCATCCAAGGTAATAGAGTAGAAACCGTACTCATTGGTAATGGTTCCGGTTTGCAGTTCGGGTATGACCACGTTTACGCCAAACAGCGTTTCACCCGTTTCAGCTTCAGAAACGGTGCCACTTAGGGTAAATTTTTGTTGGGAAAAAGCTGAGCAACCTATGGTAAGGCATAGCAACCAAATTACATTTTTCAAGCGATTTTTATTTTAAAAGTACGAAATACTAAAACGATAAAAAAAAGCCTTCCACATTGGGAAGGCTTAGAAGATTATTCAATTTCTGCAAGTATCGCATTGAGCGTTTTGCTGGCACGCATTTCTTCATTTACGCGATCTTCGTTAGGTTTGTAATACCCTTCAATTGAGACCGGACTCCCTTGCGCATCCACCAATTCTTGTAAAATTTGCGTTTCATTTTCTTCCAATTTTTTGGCAATTGGAGTGAATCGATTTTTCAGAGTTTGGTCTTTATCTTGATTGGCAAGCGCTTGGGCCCAATATTTCGCTAAAAAGAAATGACTGCCGCGGTTGTCAAGTTCATTCACCTTTCGCGACGGGCCTTTTTTGTTTTCCAATAATTTTTCGGTAGCTTCATCCAATGCTTCAGAAAGCATTAGGGCATTTTCATTATCATAGGTGCTTCCCAAATGTTCCAACGAAACTGCGAGCGCCAAAAATTCCCCAAGGGAATCCCAACGCAGATGTCCTTCCTCCACAAATTGTTGTACGTGCTTTGGTGCCGAACCACCTGCTCCAGTTTCAAACAAGCCACCACCATTCATCAATGGTACGATTGATAGCATTTTGGCACTGGTTCCCAATTCCAAGATAGGGAAGAGGTCGGTTAAGTAATCGCGCAAGACATTTCCGGTAACCGAGATGGTATTTTCGCCTCTCTTCACACGCTCTAATGTGTATTCAGTTGCTTTTTTAGGAGATAAGATTTTTATATCCAAGCCGCTGGTATCATGGTTTGGAAGGTAGTTATTCACTTTTTTGATGAGTTCGGCGTCATGAGCTCTATCTTCGTCTAACCAAAACACGGCTGGCCAGCCTGTGGCACGCGCGCGGTTCACGGCTAATTTCACCCAGTCTTGTATGGGCAAATCTTTTACCTGGCACATTCTCCAGATATCTCCTTCGTTAACTTTATGTTTGGTCAAGGTTTTTCCGTTTGCATCAATGACTTCTACCGTTCCTGCTTTTTTAATTTCGAAGGTTTTGTCGTGCGAACCATACTCTTCTGCTTTTTGTGCCATAAGACCCACGTTAGGAACCGTACCCATAGTAGTAGGGTCAAATGCTCCATGTTTTTTGCAGAACTCGATCGTCGCTTGGTAAATATCGGCATAACTGCTATCAGGAATCACTGCTTTGGCATCCTGTTGTTCTCCTTGAGCGTTCCACATTTGTCCTGAAGTTCGAATCATGGCCGGCATGGAAGCGTCTATGATGACGTCGCTTGGCACATGTAAGTTGGTAATACCTTTGTCACTGTTTACCATGGCCAATGGCGGATTCCGTTCAAGTGCGGTATCGATATCGGCTAAGATTTCATTGCGTTTTGCTTCGGGCAGTTTGCCGATATCGGCTAATACATCACCAAAGCCATTATTTGGATCAACGCCGGCTTCTTTGAGCGCCGCGGCATGTTTGTCGAAAACATCGGCAAAGAAAACACGAACAGCGTGGCCAAAAATAATCGGTTCACTTACTTTCATCATCGTGGCTTTCATATGTAATGAGAACAACACGCCTTTGTCTTTGGCATCTTTTACCTGTTCTTTAAGGAATTGCAATAACGCTTGCTTTTCCATAACTGAAGCATCAATGATCTCACCTTCTAACAGTGCAATATGTTCTTTTAGTAAGGTTTCAGTTCCATCATTTCCTTTCAATACGATGGAAACGCTACCATCTGAAGCCACGGTAACCGATTGCTCATTGTGTCTGAAATCGCCATGGTCCATAGTGGAAACATGACTTTTGGAATCGGCACTCCACGCTCCCATACGGTGCGGATTCTTTTTTGCGTAGTTTTTTACAGCCTTTGGGGCGCGTCTATCACTGTTTCCTTCGCGCAACACCGGATTTACTGCGCTCCCTTTCACTTTGTCATATGCTGCCTTTATGTTTTCCTCTTCTGCATTTTTTGGATTTTCTGGATAATCTGGGATGGGGTATCCTTTCGCTTGAAGTTCAGAAATAGCAGCGATTAATTGTGGTACAGAAGCACTGATGTTCGGAAGCTTGATGATATTTGCTTCAGGAGTTTTTGCCAAGGCGCCCAATTCGGCCAAGGCATCAGATACTTGCATGTCTTCAGGAAGATGATCAGACATATTGGCTAAGATTCTACCTGCTAATGAAATGTCGCGCATTTCAATATCGATGTGAGACGGTGCGGTATACGCTTTTACAATGGGAAGGAGCGAGTGTGTTGCTAGGTACGGTGCTTCGTCGGTCTTGGTATATATAATCTTAGCGGTCTTTGTCATAGTGTCAAATTTTAAGCTTGGTTAATTCAATTAAAGATCTCTTCGCATTCTTTAAAATGCTGGGCTGCAAAGATACGGATTTACGGTGCGGAATAAAAGTGGATAAAAGGCTAGTGATAGAAGAATTCATGTTTTTTTCGCCTACGAAATGGCGGTAGGACAAAAGTTCTGGAAATACTCAAATCTAGCCTGCCTGATAAGTGTTAATAAACAAGAAAAGCCATAACAACGTGCAGAACACAGTGTCATGGCTTCTTGTGAAAACGTGCCGTTACCAGCTCATCTTTACGATGTAGTGCAAGTTTATTATACCCTTGCAGCTGTGGCCGTATTTCAATTGAAAGTATAAATGTTTTGTTTTAGGCGAATCTTACAATTTGCATTGAAGAATGCATCCTTCAAAACTACTTTCGTCTTTTTGATACTCTCCAAAGTAACCATTCGTATGAATCGTTAGCTTGTCAAACAAGTATAAAAAGAAATAAAGAACGTTACTTTATGTTTACAAAACAATAGTTGTATTGTTTTGATACTGCTAATGTAAAATAGAAATCCAGAAAAACAAATTTGGTAAGTGTTTATATATGAACAATTTATGAACTTTGGTTATCAACAATTGTTCACAAAAAAAGCGACTCCTGTAGTGAAGTCGCTTTGTTATTGGCTCGGTGAAGCTTAAGAACGCTTTTCGCGGATTCTAGCTTTCTTACCGGTAAGACCTCTAAAGTAGTAGATACGCTTTCTACGTACACTACCTTTTTTGTTGATCTCAATTTTTTGAAGGGCAGGTAAATTCATTGGGAAGATACGCTCTACACCTACGGTACCTGACATTTTTCTAATGGTAAAGGTTTGTGTTGCTCCTGTTCCTCTTAACTGGATAACAACGCCTCTAAAAAACTGTGTTCTCTTTTTCTCGCCTTCACGAATTTCGTAATACACGGTGATGGTGTCTCCGGCAGAGAATTTTGGAAATTCTTTTTTTTCTACAAATTCGTCTTGTACAAATTTTACTAAAGCTTCCATGTGATATGGTTTTGATATTGTTAGGGTTACAGCAACGTTCACGGATCTCGTCAGAGGTTGGTGTAAATCGAGTGCAAAAATAGTTATTTTTTAGTCATTGCCAAGTATTTATGCTATTTATTTTAGCAGAGTATCACTCGTCATTCAACAAATCGGGTCTGCGCTCTTGTGTGCGTTTATAGGCCTGTTCTTCACGCCATGCGTCAATCTTTGGGGTATTTCCGCTCGTAAGTATATCGGGAACCTTCCAACCCTTGTAATCTGCCGGACGCGTGTAGATAGGCGGAGCTAGTAAATCGTCTTGAAAACTATCGGTGAGCGCACTGGTCTCATTGCCCAAAACCCCAGGTATAAGGCGGATTACCGCATCGCATACAATGGCGGCTGCCAGTTCGCCTCCGCTAAGCACAAAATCGCCAACCGAAATTTCACGAGTTACAAAATGATCTCGAACACGCTGGTCCACACCTTTGTAATGCCCGCACAGCACAATAATGTTTTCATGGAGGGATAGTTCGTTTGCCATACCCTGATTAAAGGTCTTTCCATCGGGCGTCATGTAAATGACTTCGCTGTAATCGCGTTCAGATTTTAATTTAGAGATGCATTTGTCGATAGGTTCAATCATCATGACCATCCCTGCACCACCCCCAAATTGATAATCGTCAATTTGTTTATAATTGTTGGTCGCATAATCTCTTAAATTGTGGATATGTACTTCTACCAATCCTTTTTCGATAGCGCGTTTAAGAATGGAGGCTTCAAACGGACTCTGAAGTAATTCGGGTACTACTGAGATGATATCGATTCGCATGGCATATCTGTTTTGACTCGCAGCGTAACGTGCAAGCTCAGACGGCAAAAATACACAAATCGTCTAGCGAATTTCCCAAGTATAGTGAAAAACTTCGGTGTCTTTTACCCATCCTAAGCGTTCATATAATTTTTGAGCAGGGTTGTCGTGGTCTGTCTATAACGTTATTCCGCGCGCTTCATGGGCAATCGCAAATTGCTTGGCGCGTTCCATCAAGGCTTGGCCTGCACCTTTTTTTCGATGTGCTTCCGAAACGTATAAATCGTTTAGGATATAAGTTCGTTGTATTGTGACCGAAGAAAATGACGGATAGAGTTGTGTAAACCCCATGGCCTCACCCGTTTCTGAAACGGCCATAAAAATGGTAGAATCCTTCCGAAGAAAGCGTTCTGAAAGAAAATTTCTCGCGCGTTCCAGATCAGAATCCTGTTTGTAAAAGACACGATACGCATCAAATAGTGGCGCTAGTTGGTCGAGATGAAATGGAGTGGCTTGTATGATTTGCATGCTATAAAAATACAAAAGCCCGTTCATTACGGAACGGGCTTTTCAATTTCTAAAACGAACTACTAGTAATAGGTAAATCTTCTAACATTGGCAATATATTTTGCCAAACGGATTACCTGATGGCTGTAGCCGTATTCGTTATCATACCATACATAGAGCACAGCATTCTTGCCATCTTCGGTTACGATGGTGGCATTGCTATCGTAAATTGAGGGAGCAGAAGAACCAACAATGTCACTTGATACCAATTCGTTATTTAAGCTATACTTAATTTGCTCTACCAAATCTCCTTCAAGCGCATATTTCTTCATGATCGCATTGATACCGTCAACTGACGTTTTGTTTTCCAGTTCCAAATTCAAAATAGCCAAGGAACCATTAGGAACAGGTACGCGAATGGCGTTTGAGGTTAATTTCCCTTCAAAAGAAGGTAATGCCTTGCTCACTGCCTTTCCGGCACCGGTTTCGGTAAT
>JAWWCH010000067.1:0-7812 GCA_033720575.1 Marinirhabdus sp. | reverse complement strand
TATACAAAAAGGGAGCACGAATTTAGCCGCAGCTGTTGGTAATATTACTTCTACAACGGGGGGTGTTCTATATTCTAATGACGGATTCGCAACGGTACAGCAGGCTACTGGATTGCCAACAGCACAGATGTACGATCTGTTGTATTATGAAGAAACCTTTTTCTTAGCAGGAGACGCAGCCATGTATTCCAGCACTGACGATGGTGTTTCGTGGGCAGTAAAGGGGACCGGACATCCCACGAATGGAAGTTATATAAAAACGGTCTCACAAAGTGGTAATTTATTCGGTGCCGATATAAATGGTAAGGGATTATTTAAAAGTAGCGATCTAGGCGAAACCTGGGCGCTCACAGACCCTGGAACATTTATGGATTTCTGCCAAATCTTCGATATTGCTGCTGGTGGCGGGTATCTTTTTGCGGTGGTAGACGGTGTGAACTGTTCGCCCGAGAATATCGCAATTCGCTATAGTTCGGATAGTGGAGTAACATGGAATTCTGGATTGTTCAACATCCCGCAGGCATTCTATGATGAATTAGGTGTTACGGCAGATGGTAGTTGCTTTTTTGTATATGCGGTTTTTGAGCAGAAACTTTACAGTAGCTGCGATTTGCCTTTGGGAATACCTGATTTGGCCACGACATCCCTTCAAGTATATCCAAATCCGACCGACGGTATCATCACCATTAAAGGTGCTGTAACTGATCAAATTAAAGTGCATGACGTCACGGGAAGTTTGCTAAAGATTCAACATACTACAAGTGAAATTACAGTTATAGATCTGAGTGATGCATCAGCAGGCGTCTATTTTGTTTCGGTGGAAACTGGTGGTGGTAAAGAAACCATAAAAGTGGTAAAGAAATAATTCAGACGGGATATATAAATAAAGCGAATGTCTGTTAAAGATATTCGCTTTATTTGTTCGTGCTCGCTCAGAGTTGCCTATCTTTAAAAGAAAAAACAATGTTCGGATTATTCAAGAAGAAATCGGAGGAAGAAAAACTACAGGCTCAGTACGAGAAATTGATGAAGGAATCATTTCAGTTATCATCTATAAACCGCACAAAGAGTGATGCTAAGGCTGCTGAAGCTGATCGCATCATGAAACGCATAGAGTCGTTAAAAAAGTAAAATGCAGCGAGTGGTTACTTTTTTTTGATGTACCACAAAATAAGCAGGGAAATAGTTCCGCAGACCGAAAATCCGATGAAGAGTGGGAGTGTGGTATGTACTACAAATCTGCCAATAAAGGCACTTATCGGAACGGCCATCAAGGTTGAGATAAGCCCCGTGATCGCTGCTGCGATTCCTGCGATATGACCTACGGGATCCATGGCCAAGGCGCGTAGGTTTCCGAAGAGAAATCCGATACAAAAAAACTGCAGGGCAAAAAAGATAAGCAAAAGCATGATATTGGGCTGTGGTGTTCCGAAGAATAAGGCTACATAGAGCACAGAGATGGCAAAGAAACCGAATAGGGCCGTACGTACTATTTTTTCCATTCCAAAGCGAACCACTAGGGTTCCATTCGTGAAAATGGCGGTACCAATAGCAATAGCCAATCCGGCGAAAATGTACGGAAACTCATCTTGGAGTCCGTACTGATTTTGAAAAATCTGTTGTGATGCACTGATATACACCAAAAATGACCCCACAATAAACCCAGAGATCAAGGTATAGCCAACCGTACTTTTATAGCGCATGGTTTCCCTGAAACCGTTATAAATACGTTTCATGGAAAAAGGAATGCGATTTTCAATGGCCAACGTTTCGACTTGCCGAAGCCAAAACCACAGCGCTACCAATAGGGAAATCCCCATCTGTACATAAAAAATAGCCTGCCAGTTGTAATGGTCCAGCACAAATTGTCCAAGGGCAGGAGCTACAATGGGAATAAGGAGAAATACTACGGTTACGAACGACATGATGCGCGCCATATAATCGCCACTGTATAGATCTCGAATAATCGCAATGCAGACCGTTCGCGGTGCTGAGAGTCCGACACCTTGAATGATACGTCCTGCAATCATAACTTCCAAACTTTGCGCATAAATACAGATGAAACTAGCGCTCATAAAAATAGCAAAGCCGAGATATACAGATGGTTTTCTACCTACGGCGTCCGATAAAGGGCCAAATACCAACGGACCCACACCCAGACCGAGAAAGATCATGATGACCATGAGTTGGTTATCGGCCGGATTTTTAGTGTTGATGGCGTCACCAATAATGTCTAGTGCCGGCAATAGGGCATCGATGGCCAGGGCGGTCACTGACATCAGTGCGGCCATTAGGGCGATAAATTCGAGTTGGGAAGTGGCTTGGTTGACTTTCAAGTCGCGAAGTTAGGACATAAACATAAGAAGAGCAGTTGTTGAGCCGTTAAAAAAACGTTTATATTTAGGGTGTGAAATTATTCTCAAAACATCGCATGGGCGCTTTAAAACTCAGCAAGTTAAAAAACTATGTGCTCTATGCTATTGGTGAAATCATATTGGTGGTGATAGGAATTTTAATCGCCGTTTCCATCAATAACTGGAATGAAACCAAAAAGGAGGAGGCCAGGCTTCAAACCTATTTGAAGGACTACAGGAACGATTTATTGATAGATACAACAACCATAGGTCAGAATTTGGAGCTGTTAGACCTAAAAAAAGATGCTTTTAAATTGGCCATGTCTGATACCTTTGACTTGGAGCATCTAGATAAAACACCAATGATTTATGCCCTGATTTTGACCTATAGCCCCATGAAATTACAAAACAAGGGATATAACGAGCTAAAAAATTACGCAGCCAATAATGAAGCAGAGACCGATACTTTGGTACAGCGCATTGTGGCCGAGCATGCGGCATATTCTGATTTGTTAGATACCATGGTTGAACGTGTAGGCAAAGACATAGACGATAATATGGCATATTTTAAGAATAATGAACCATGGATAGGAAATTTGGTGAATAATAAGGTGACAGACGAGGTTCGGAATTATTTTGTGAGCCAGGATTTTAAGAACCGAGCAGCCATACATTATACATTGGCATATAATAACGTGTATTTGGTATTACAAACGTATAAAGATAATTACGTGCCCAAGACACTAAAAAGTATCGATGCCCGATTAGGAAATACCACAGCGACAGCTCGAGAAACAAAATCTACAGAGGAGCTGAAATGATCGCCAGAATGGAAGAGCATCACATCTTCTAACATTTTCTATTTTACATAATATAGATTATAGTACATTTACACATAATGAGAAAAGCAGCGAATACCCCAGTATTTGATATAATTCCAGATATAATGCCTTTAGGCTTATATCGTAATGTAAAAGAAAATTACTTACGCGCTGCAAGAATTATGTCAAAGCTGATTTGTGACTATTATACTCCTGTATAGCTGCACCATTTGGCGTCATGGTGAATTTAAGTTTGTATTTCTATAATTCATCCACAGGATAAGTTATAGGAATAGTCTTTAAAAGAAAATGGCTTATTCTTTCAACGATTTCATATCAATCACAAACCGATACTTCACATCGCTTTTTAACATGCGTTCGTAAGCCGTATTGATTTCCTCAATATTGATGACCTCAATATCTGAGGTAATATTATGTTTTCCGCAGAAATCCAACAACTCCTGGGTTTCAGCAATACCGCCAATTAAGGAACCCGCAACCGATTTTCTTCCCATAATCATGGGCACCGTTACCAACATTGGATCTAAAGGTCCTAAATATCCGACAACTACAAGGGTACCATTGGTGTTTAAGGTCGCTACATATGGATTCAAATCGTGTGCATAAGGCACGGTGTCAATAATCACATCGAATTTGCCTGCAACACCTTCCATTTGGGAACTATCTGTAGAAATGATTACTTCATCAGCTCCTAATTGCTTTGCATCCTCGATTTTATCGGTAGATCTAGAAAACAAGGTAACGTGAGCGCCCAAGGCATGTGCCAATTTGAGCGCCATATGGCCCAAACCACCTAATCCCACTACCGCTACGGTACTATTTTTGCCCACATTCCAATGGCGCAACGGCGACCATGTCGTAATACCGGCGCACAGTACGGGAGCAATTCCTGCAGGGTCTAAATTATCGGGAACACTTAGTACAAATGCTTCGTCTACCACAATGGTTTCAGAATACCCACCATGGGTATTGGTGTCTAAGTGCTTGTCATATCCGCCGTAGGTACCTACCCATTCAGGACAATATTGTTCTAGATCGTTTTTACAATTGTTACAGGTTCTGCACGAATCGACCAGACAACCTACCGCTACTAAATCGCCTACTTTATGTGAGCTCACGTTATTTCCAATGCGTTTAACTTTTCCTACAATTTCATGACCGGGTACGACAGGATATTGCGTCATGCCCCAATCGTTGCGTGCAAAATGGAGGTCGGAATGGCACACACCGCAATACAGGATACCTATTTCCACATCCGTTGGAGTAACTTCCCTCCTGTTAATTTCCATTTGTTTTAAATCTGCTTCTGCAGATTCAGTTCCGTACGCCTTTACTGTAGTGACATTCATAATGTGAAGTTTTAATATATTGGTTTTCTTAAAGATACGGATTAAATGAATACCAATTCCATTATAAATTCCTACATGTTATTCATCCCCATTCTTTAGGAACAAACTATGCGATAGCGTTGCATTTTTAGGGTATTTGAGCATTGGTTTTCCATGCCTCTGGCAGCTTTTCAGGCGTTCTTACAATCACCTTTGCGGTATGTTGCTGGTTCAGCAATTGTGCTACCAACGTATTTCCTGTAGCACCACTGGCCCCTTTCACAAGTATTGTCAGGGTCTTATACATTTTCTTTTATGGCCTTGTTCCAAAAATAGATTCCAAAAACAAGGGTCACGATGGCAAACATAATTCCGTTTTCGCCAAGCCAATGCTCGGTGCCTTCAGCAGGGATCGTTAACGGCGGCATTATTTTTTGAATGTAGACATTACTCACGGCATGAAAGAGTACGGCGGGCCACAAACTATTTGCTTTAAAGGTGTAGTACGTCATGATAAACGACATAGAAATAATAACGATGGTAAAGGTTGTAAATTCTAGTAAGACATTGTTGCTATAGTACACTAGCAATGGCCAATGCCATAACGACCAAATCAATCCGCTAAAAACAGCTACTCCGGTAAAAGACATTACTTTTCTTAATTCATAGATGAAGAATCCCCTCCACCCTATTTCTTCGCCTAAAGTGGTAGCAGCGGCCCGTATCACGCTTACGGTACCCACTAAAACTATCGCGATGATGGTTATTGAAGTAGGGTTCAAACTTCCTATTCCGAACAGCCCCAGTTCTTTCCCCCATGCTGTGATGGTTTCCGAATTTGCAATGCTTCCGAAGCCAAAACTCCAGATGAGCACATAGGTGAGCACCCCATATAAGGCAGGAACCAAATAAGATAATTGGATGTATTTCCAATTTCCCCACTGCCATGGTAGGGAGGAAATGCTACGTCCTCTGATTTTTATGGTAATTAATGCCGCTAAGGCAGGACACCACATGATGGCCCCTACATAGATCCTTGAAGGATACAAGTTTACGATGGCATAATGCAAGGGTGACGTAAGTGCTATTACAAGCCCGAGAAATATCAAAATGGTAATCCAGGTTTGTTTTTTACTTGTTGTGGATGTTGGCATGATGGGTGGTTTTATATACCGACGAGAAAACGTAGCTTTTGTAACATTTTTAAAATGAATACTTTAAAAACGCCACTATTGAAACCATTCTTTACATATACCTAGCTTCATAAACAAACAAAATCAATATCGTATTCCCAAAATGGTAATGGGTATGGTTTTATCTCCCAGCTTAAATTCCACCGTGTCCCCCACCGAAGCCCCTGTAATGGCACGGGCGATGGGTGCTACAAAGGCAATCTTTTTGTCTGTTACCGAGGCTTCATCTACTCCCACAATCTGAAATGCCTGTTGTTGCCCGTTCATCTTCAGGGTGACGTGCGCCCCAAACCGAATTTGGTCTTTGTCTTGGTCTTTCGGGTCTAATACCCGAGCCGAGGCAATGCGCTCTTCCAACAATTGTAGTTTCCCGCTCCAAACAGCTCTGTCTCTTCGGCGCTGCTGATCGTCGGTGCCTGGAATGTTGGTCATTTCATGTGCTATCTGCTTACGTTCGGCTTGCAATTGCTCCAACCCGAAGGGCGTCACATAATTGGTAACCCCAGCGGGTAAGGCAGCCCGTGGCGGAATGATTGGTGTTTCTTCTTGATCGTCTTCTTTTACAAATCCTCTGCTCATTGGTGTTTTCTTCCGCTTGTTCTAAATATTTCACAAATACAACGGGTATTCTGTTTAGGCTACGTTAAATGCCTAGGGGTTGGGCGCTCTATTTCGTATCTTAAGATAAAACATAACATCATGAAAACGAAAGATACAGAAATCGCTAAGAACGATCAATTAAAATACAATCCTAATGTCACCGAGCATGATAAAGATATGCTGAAGCAAAGCAATATTCATGGCGACGGTGGAGACGATCAGCAATTGAAAGAACGGGAACGCCCCGTCGTTTTTGCCGGCTCCGATCTGGATGTGCCAGGACGTAAACAGGCAAAGGAAGGTAATGGTCCGCGTGGCTTGAACGACGAAGAAAATAAGGTGCACAGCCAAGGAAGTGCGCACAATGAAGATTTGGAACAGGACGAGTTGCCATAATCCACTTTATGAAAACGGCAACGTGCTGGAAGAAAATTTAACGTTTTCTTTCGTGTTAAATCGTATACGATATACGATATTTGTATATGATTGAAAAAACAATATTTCGTGATCAAGTTCGTGAACACTTGATTTCTAAAATGCGAACTGGCGATTTATCAGACGGTCAGATGGTTTCCTTAGCCGCACTCGCTAGAGAACTAAATGTCAGTGTAACCCCCATTCGTGAAGCACTTACTCAATTGGAACAAAGTCATGTAGTGATTGGTGTGCCCAATCGAGGATTCATGATTCCAGAACCTTCGGCAGCGGAAGCAAAAAATGTATACGAACTCATTGCCGCACTCGAAGCTTTGGCCATTCAGAACTGCAAGGTTACCCCTTCCCTACTTCTAAAACTAAAGGAAAAAGCTGCGAAATTTAAATCTGCCAAAGAAGGCTTAGCGCGCATCAATTCCGATATGGAATTCCATCAGGCATTAGTGTCTAGCTATGACAATTCTATCACCAAACAAATGATTGAAGATTTAAAGACACGCATTTTTTTCTATGAAAAACGCTTTATGGACTTGAACGACCACCAGCAATCGATTACCGATCATGACAATATCATTGCTGCGCTAGAAGCCCAAAACCGTGATCAGGCGGCCTCAATTGTTCAGAAAAACTGGCTTCAGATATTGGCACACATCAATCTTTAAAAAACAACACTATGAAAATTGAAATACTACTGGCAACCGCCTTGCTCTTTGCATCTTGCGCCTTAGCCCAAAAAGTTCCCTCTTACGCTAAAAACGTTGAAAACACACCCGTTCCTTTTCTTCCGGAAATCTTTACCGGCGAACACAATGAATTCAGCGTTGCGATCAATCCGGCAGATCCGAAAATGATATTGTTCACCAGACGTATTGGCGATGGCAAACAGAAGATCTATGAGACCTTTTATCGGAACGGGCAATGGACCGCGCCCCAAATTACATCGTTCTCTACCGATCGTGATGAAATTGCCTTATTTACACCCGATGGACAAACTGTTTATTTTGGTAGTGAGCGACCCATTCCCGGTAGACCGAACAAAGGCAATTTCGACATGAACATT
>JAWWCH010000066.1:0-7861 GCA_033720575.1 Marinirhabdus sp. | reverse complement strand
CCCTAGATTGATATGAAAGATCTTGGTGGGTTTCTCTTTTAGGTTCAATAAGTTTTTCTCCCCATCAAATTCTACCTCGGCATAGGGGTTGGTATGGCTCAATTCTTTGGTGCACATTACCGCATCGGCACGGTTGGCATGAAAAAAATCGAGTACGTGTTGGTATTCGATATTGCTAATCACATCGCCATTTACCACAAAAAACGGATCTTCAAAGCAATCTTCGGCAAGCAAACTTAAGGCCCCGGCCGTTCCCAAGCGCTTCTCCTCTACCACATATTCTACCTGCACATTAAATCGGCTGCCATCGCCAAAATACGATTCAATGACTTCCTTTTTGTAATTCACACAAAAGATGAATTTGTTGAACCCTTGGTTCTTGAACGAATCTACAATGTATTCTAGAATGGGTTTCCCCTTTATTTCCAGCATCGGTTTGGGTGTGTCTTTGGTAAGGTCGCCGAGACGCGAACCGAGACCGCCGGCCATGATCACCACTTTGTTCGGTTTGTATTCAAAATTGAGGTCGTTTAGAAGAAACACCTCTTTTAGCTTTGCGTCTTTATCTATCAAAGGAATGTGGAGGCGTCTCTTCGACTGCAAATAGGATACAATTTGGCTGCGTGGTGTGGTATGCGGTAAGGTAATGGGTTGGGTGTTGATGATGGCATCAATTTCACGCTTCTGCTGCAACAATGCTTTTCTGATATCCCCATCGGTAACAATTCCGTAGAGCGTTTCATCTCTGTTCACCACCGCCAAAAATCCAACGCCATAACTATCGAGCTGTTGAATGACGTCTTCAAAAGTTTCTAACTGATCACGGTATATTTTATAACTACTCATCAACGATGTTTTTTGAATGTATGGGAAAATCTTTCAAGACCGCTTTCTTTATTTTCTTACCAACAAATGGCGTAATTCTATACACGTTGCGGTCATCGGTATCCATCATTTTCAAGGCCATATCGTTTTCTGTTAGCACGGTGCCCGATGCCAAATCTCTAGCTGCTACACATACCAATTGTCTGTTGCGGTAGGTAGTCTCGGTCTCGTGAAACGAAAACGCTTCTGCTTCGCTCTGTAGTACATGAGCTTCTATAAAACGCAGACGGTCTGTCATTTCTTTCAGGGTTTCCGCATTAACGGCCGAATTATAATCTACCCGTTCTACGCCTTGATCTATGGTCATGTGCTTTTCAAAAAAAGTAGCCCCAAGCAAGCGGGCATATTCATTGCTTCTCACATTGAATTCGTCGTCATGGGCAGAATGGTCTGCATAGCCAATGGCAAGGTCGGGATATTGTTTCACTAAATGCGCAATCTTCCCGATGTTCACATGTTCAAGGGTACTGGGAAACGATTGATAGCCCACCATGAGCACCTCCAGTTTCCCTTCAAAATACGAACGTTTAGCGTCTATCTCTTCGCGGGTCCTTCCACCAACTCCTAAAATTATAGGTAGTCCCGATTTCTTAACTGCTTCGAGTAATTTCGAATCGTAAAATGAAACCGAATGGATATCCAGATAGGCCACACGGTGTTTTTCCAACAGAGCAAACGCACCTAAATCTAAAGGCATCATGATAATATCGAGGCCTGATTGTGTGGTACATTCGAAGATTTCACTCCATTGTTCGCTGCTAAACGTATAGGCCTGCAAGGTCTCAAAAGCCGAATGTTGGGTTGAAATAAAATCTGAAGCTTTGGTAAGCACCTGAAATTTTATACCGTTAACCCCAACCGCACTGGCTTGTGCAATCAACTTCTTGATATAGTCCATGTCGCCTTCATGGTGAAAGGCGGTCTCTGCGTAAACATACGATTTAAGCATATAGTTGTTTTACGATGGATTGTTCTTTTCTTCGGTTCATATCTTTTGAAAATTCGGCAACCGAAACCATTTTTCCATAGGGTAACTTCACATCTCCCGCCATGGCAAATTGGGTTACAGGGAGGTCATGACTGTTGTTTTTATAAATGTCTATAATATCTTTTAAAGCGATATGGTTGCCTTCAAAAATTTCGAGTACTTTTTTGGTACGCACCAAATCTTCCGGAGTATCAACCGTTACGGTATACATAGAATAATCTTCTTCAAAAACCTTTAAAACACCACATCTGTAGGTGTTCGGTTCAAATAGGAATAGCATCAGATATTCACTTACTGACGGATCCATCTTTCCATAGCAATCTTTTAAGGCTGAAAAACGAATTACTTCAGGAGAGGCCCCTATCGGAACTTCAACAATGCGCGCATAATCCAGGTCGTTCTCGATCAAAAATTGAATTTGTTCATCGATGTATTCGGTTGTGGTAAAGGGGTTGTCTGCCGTAATTCGCAATACAACATCGGCATCCTCGGCATTCCCCACGTCAATCATACGTTCAATCACCTTATCTTCCGAGCCTCGGTATAGCTTCACGCCATTTCGGTTGGCAACATCTTCCAAGACATCGTCTACGGGTTGGCTGGATGTACAGATGTAAATTTCATCAATGCGCTGCACCGTCTTAAGACGTTGCACCAAAAAATCGATCATGCTAGTGCCTGGAGTAAGATCACGCAGCACTTTTATGGGAAGGCGCGTAGAGACGGTACGGGCAATAATACAAGCTACTGTTTTCATGGCCTACTCAAAATGTTCCCAAGTTAACAATGTATCTTCGGAAATATCTTCTTTCAGCTTCCTTCCGGCCACATACCTATATTCGTTAGGTGGAATGCCTGTCCCGGGTCGTTTATAATCCAAATCTGCTTCGGAAAGTACCGTTCCCTTTTTTAGGTCGGTAGCGGCAACGATACTACGTCTAAATTTATCCTTTTTTGCCTCTTCGTCTGCTGAAACCGTTCTATGCACATTCCCCATGGCTGCTTGAATCTTTTTAGAGTCGGCACAGATCGCTTTCATTTCAGCAGGGTCTGCAGAAATTTCATGATCCCATCCTGGCAAGTCTTTGTCTAGTGTAAAATGTTTTTCGATAATACAGGCTCCCAATGCGACCGAAGCTAAAGGTACAGCCGTTCCAAACGAATGGTCTGAAAACCCTACAGGGAGGTTGAACGCTTCTTGCAACATCGTAATATTCCGCAAATGGATATCTTCATCTTTTGGCGGATAAATAGAAATGCAATGCAACAACACAATTTGGGCATTGCCCTCACCGCGAATGGTCTGGACTGCGGTATCTATTTCAGCCAGTGTTGCCATACCGGTAGAAACCACAATGGGTTTCATGGTGCGCGCTGCATATTTTAAAAAGGGTAGGTTATTGATATCCATCGAAGCGATTTTCAGAAAAGGCACGCCGATGTCCATGAGTAAATCTACTTCCTTGGTTGAGAATGGCGACGAACAGAAATCGACACCCTTACCTACGCAATACTCCTTCAACTCGAAATGCTGTTCAGGACGCAGGTAATATTTGGTCACCATTTCTTCCAAAGATCCAAAGTGTTTTTTAGGAGAATCATCATAACTCTGATTGCGCTCATATTCTTCTTTGGCAATGAGCGATTGAGGTGTCCATGACTGAAACTTTACAGCATCGCAGCCACATTCAACTGCGCTATCGATCATCTTTTTGGCCAAATCCATATCGCCATTGTGGTTGGCACCTATCTCGGCAATAATATACGGTGTGCTAAAATTATAAATCGCTTTATTCTTTGAAATTTGAATCTTCATAAACTTATAGTTGTACTTGTTCCCACCAAAACGGATGGTCCTGTTGTTGAATATATGTATTGATCTCTTCTTCAGAGAGGTCGCTAATTTTTTTGTGCAACTGTCCAAAACTAGCGGCAAGCGGCTCAAACTGTGTATCTACTCGGGCCATGGCAAGGTAATGCTGCCGTTTTACAGACACTTCCCTTTGAAACCGTTGCAAAGTTAATTGTTTTAAACCAATCGTATTGCCTTCGTACTGTCGATAATAGACATAGGTTTCTGCAGTAAAAAAAGCGTGTACACCAACTTTCAGTATATTAGAAAACACATACCAATCTACCGCTATCAAATCGGCAGGAATGCTAAAGTTCTTTGGAAGTATTTTATTTTGTACCGCGGTATTCCCCAACCCCAGTACATTGTAATGTTTGAGGTGATCATAAGATATCCCTTGTACTACTTCTCGGCGGTATTTCCAGTAGTTTGGCTCTAATAGTTGTCCGAGCTCGTTTACCAACCATACATCGTGTGCCACAATCGCGTGTTGCTCCAATAGCTTTTTTGAAAGTGCGATTCGATTGGTCGCAAAGTAATCGTCGGTATCTCCAAATACGGTAAAATCAAACTCTGAATTGGAAACATAGCTCAACAACTGTGTACGTACCTCGGCAATCGTGCCTTTCGTTTCAATTATTTTGAACGGAAGCGTATACGAAGTGAGATGCGCTTGAAGGTTTTCTACCCCGTCGTTAAAAAGCAATAAGGTAAAGTCGGGATCGGTTTGTTCCTGAAGCGACGCTAGAAATTTTGGTAGAAACGGTAGGTTTCCTTCAAAAATAACACTCGCAATGCAACAAGAATCCATAGGTAGTTTCAGCTTGCAACAAAGATACAATTGTTCTTGTACTTCCCTTTACAAAATCACACTACTAGGAATATTTACCACACGTGCCTCCAAAAATTCGGAATTTGGGAGCGGCGCACTCGGGCAATCGCTGAACATTGTTAATCGATTCATGAGTTGCCAAATGGGGCGTGTCATCACGTTGTTAGCGTTGGAATATTCCAAAAATGCATCCCGTTCGGTTTCATTTTCCAACAGCAGAGCCATAAGCCAATAATTAGAGGTGGCCCCGTTGGGTTCTGTGATAAAAGTAAATCCGCTTTCTTTAAAAAAATCATGGTACCGATTAGCCAAATCGCGTTTTCGCTCTAAAAACACGGATAGCTGTTCTAATTGTGCCACCAAAAGAGCCGCATTTAAATTGGGCATTCGGTAGTTGTACGCAATACTATCATGTTCGTATTTGTATTTATGCGGGATTTTTGCGGTTGTGGTAAGGTGTTTTGCCTTTTTTGCCAAGGCTTCATCATGCGTAGTAATAGCACCACCCCCGCCCGAGGTAATGATTTTGTTTCCGTTAAAACTGAAGGCTGCCACTTTTCCGAAGCTACCAGCATGCTTCCCATTTTTATAACTTCCGAGCGCCTCTGCAGCATCTTCGACCACCGGAATGTGGTACTTGTCGCAAATCGCGACGATTGCCTCAATGGCACCGATATGTCCGAAAGTATGCATGGGCACACAGGCAGCTATTTGTTTGCCCGTGGTTTTATTGTAACAGCGGTCGTTACGCACTTCAGCAATTTCTTGTAGATGTTGCTCTAATTGCAACGGACACATCCCTAGGCTTTGCTTATCAACATCCACAAAATGTGGTGTTGCGCCTATGTAGGAAATGGCGTTGCAGGTGGCTACGAAAGTGAGGGCTTGGGTAAGGACTTCGGTATCCTTTTCGACCCCCACTAACAACAATGCAATATGTAGGGCTGCCGTACCATTTACCGTAGCTACAGCGTGTTTTTGTTGTGTAGCGACAGCAAAGTCTTCTTCAAAACGATTGACGTAAGCGCCTACGGAAGAAACGAAAGTAGAGTCTATGGCATCTGCCACGTACTTTTTCTCGTTGCCAACAAAACGTGGCTCGTGCAATGGAATAAAATTGGTGGTCCCGAAAGTCTCCTGAATAAAAGAAACAACCTCTTTATACATTATAAATCCCCGCTTTGTACTGTTTTAAATTATTCGAATCTGAGAACCAATCTATGGTTTCCTGAAGGGCCTGATCGAAAGTGAACATGGTTTTCCAATCGGTATGCTCCATAAGTTTGCTATTGTCACCGAACAATCGAAACACCTCGCTTTTTTCTGGACGCAAACGGGTTTCGTCCAAGGCAATTTTTGCTTTTGGGTTGATCAGCTGTATCAAGCGTTCAGCTACTTCACCGATGGTAATTTCAGAATTTGTAGCAATATTTACTTCATGGCCCACTAAGGATGGGGTGTTCGCAATGGTCTCAAATCCGCGTACGGTATCTTTCACATAGAGTAAGTCACGGGTCGGCGTAATATCTCCCAATTTAATTTCATCAAATCCGTTGAGCAACTGCGTAATAATGGTTGGGATAAATGCGCGTGCAGATTGACGAGGGCCAAACGTATTAAACGGACGTACGATGGTAACCGGCAGGTCAAAACTTCGATAAAAAGAATCCGCAATACAATCGGCGCCAATTTTTGACGCAGAATAAGGCGATTGTGGCTGCTTGGGGTGTTTTTCATCTATGGGCACATACTGTGCTGTTCCATAGACTTCTGAGGTAGAGGTGACCAATACGCGTTCAATTTCAAAATCCCGCGCAGCCTGAACCACGTTTAAGGTTCCTTTTACGTTGGTATCGATATAACTGTCTGGAGAATGATAGCTAAAAGGAATTGCTATTAACGCTGCCAAGTGATAGACCACAGAAACATCGTTCATCGCAGTGCGCACGCCATTGGGGTCGCGAATATCTCCTGTAAAAACTTCAATTTGGTCTAAGGTTTCCTTCGGAAGGCCATCTAACCAGCCCCACGAATTGAAGGAATTGTAAAAACAGAACGCTTTTACCTGATGTCCTTGCGACACAAGATATTCAACCAAATGTGAGCCAATAAAGCCATCGGCTCCTGTTACTAGTATTTTTTTTGATTTAGAATTGGACATATCTTCTAAGCATCTTTAAATTGTTCCCAAGTAACCTTTAATCCGTTACGCACTGAAAAGCGTGGGTCATAACCCAGTAAGCGTTTGGCTTTGTCGATATTCGCTAACGAATCGCGCACATCGCCCCTTCTTGGCGGACCGTAGACCGCATCAATTTTTGTCTCTGAAATAGCTTGAAGATCGCTCCAAAGGGTGTTTAGGCTAATTCGTTCACCAAAGGCAACGTTGAACACTTCGTTCACCGCTTCTTTGGGTGCAAACAGCGCTTTGATGTTGGCTTGCACCGCGTTTTCTACAAAAGTAAAATCACGGGTCTGCTCACCATCTCCATTAATTGTGGGTGGTTTTTGATCTTTCAGTGCTTGCATAAACAATGGAATTACCGCAGCGTATGCACCCGTCGGACTCTGATTGGGGCCAAACACGTTGAAATACCGCAAACCGATGGTGGCTGTGCCATAGGTGGTATAGAACACATCTGCGTATAATTCGTTCACCAATTTGGTCACCGCATAGGGAGATAATGGTTTCCCGATGGTATCTTCCACTTTAGGCAAGTTCTTACTGTCACCATAGGTACTGCTGCTGGCCGCATAGACCAGGCGCTGTACGGTCTCACTTTCGTTCTGTGCAATGAGCATATTGAGAAATCCGGACACATTTACCTCATTTGAGGTGGCTGGGTCGTTGATGCTGCGTGGCACACTTCCCAAAGCCGCTTGATGCGAGACAAAATCGATGTCTTGCATGGCAGCCTTACAGGTTTCCACATTGCGAATGTCGCCTTCCATGAGTTCGAAGGCAGGGTTATCTTTAAACGCTTCCAAGTTTTTATGGAACCCCGTTGCAAAGTTATCCAACACCCGTACTTTTTTTGCGTTGTATTTTAAAAGGTATGCCACTATGTTCGAACCGATAAATCCAGCGCCTCCTGTTATTAAGAAAGATTTGTTGTCTAAAGGTTCAGAATGATATTTGGTATCGTACACTATAAATAAATTTTGGCTTTAACATCTGAGCGAGAATTACATGATGCTTCGTACTCTTTACTCACTGCTCACTACTATAAACTTCCGTCTACCATCGCTTTAGGAAGGAACGACTTCACATCGAAAACCACCGACGGTTGTGCCAATCGTGCAT
>JAWWCH010000065.1:0-8012 GCA_033720575.1 Marinirhabdus sp. | reverse complement strand
CGTGGCATTTGGGGTATCCGTATGATGGGCGGGCGTGGATTTTCGTGGACGAAATTGAGATCAAGTAGTATGAAACGCCGAAAATTTATCCAGAATACAGCCATGGGAACCGTTGGGGCAGCCTTCGCAGCCAGTACATTCTCATGTGGTGACCCAAAAAAAGAATCAAAAGAAAACACAAAAACTATGACGGCAAACCCTCCCGACCTACCCATCGTTATATGTACTTGGCAATTCACTAAAGCAAATCAGACCGCAGGTGAGGCATTAGAATCTGGAGCCTCAGCTTTGGACGCCGTTATCAGTGGGGTCTCTATTGAAGAACAAAACTTGAAGAATACCACGGTTGGCATAGGAGGTGCGCCAGACAGAGAAGGGAATGTAACCTTAGATGCTTGCGTCATGGCTCCTAACGGAAACTGCGGTGCCGTGATGGCGGTTTCAACAACGAGCCATGTGGCCGCTTTGGCAAGAAAAGTCATGGAAGACACACCACATGTAATTTTGGTCGGAGAAGGTGCTGAAGCCTTCGCAAAAAAGATAGGATTTGAAACCGAGAATCTTTTGACAGAAGCTTCTAAAAAAGCCTGGGAAGATTGGCTGAAAAGTCCCGAATACAAACCAATCATCAACATTGAAAATCACGATACCATTGGTATGTTGGCCATGGACAAAGAGGGTGATATTGCTGGAGCTTGTACCACTAGTGGACTCTCATACAAAATGAAGGGACGTGTGGGTGACTCTCCAATTATTGGTAGCGGTCTTTTTGTTGATAATGAAGTGGGAGGAGCGGCTGCCACTGGAATGGGTGAAGAAGTTGTGAAAACGGTAGGAAGTTTTTTGATTGTGGAACTCATGCGAAACGGCATGTCTCCACAAGAAGCCTGTGAAGAAGCGGTTCGAAGAATTGTAACTAAAAATGAAGGTTATAAAGACTTTCAAATAGCGTACATTGCCATGAATAAAGCAGGTGAAACCGGAGCATATTGTATACACGAAGGATTCACGATGATGAAATACCAAAACAAGGAAAACAAAGCGATTCCTGTCACCTTTTATAACACGATTTAATCTATGGCTTCAAACCGTAATTTCCGCTCAGCCTTTATCATTGTTACCCTGCTCTTTTTTCTCTGGGGATTTATCACCGTATTGGTTGATAGTCTGATCCCTCGTTTAAAAGATGTTTTCGAACTGTCCTATTTTGAAGCTGTTCTCGTTCAATTTGCCTTTTTTGGGGCATATTTGGTGTTTTCCATTCCCGCCGGCGCCTTGCTGTCGAAAATCGGGTATCAAAAGGGAATCGTTTTGGGGTTAGCCACTATGGCTGTGGGTTGTTTATTGTTCTATCCAGCCGCATCAGAACGGATATTTGGCATCTTTATGGCCGGTTATTTTACGTTGGCTGCAGGAATTACCATTTTGCAAGTTGCCGCAAACCCTTATGTGGCTGTGTTAGGTTCTGAGGAAGGAGCCTCAAGTAGATTAAATCTTTCCCAAGCTTTCAACTCATTAGGAACTGCCATAGCTCCTATTGTTGGTGCTTCGTTTTTGCTCAGTGACACTATTATGAGCTCAGAGAGCATTTCTGCATTGTCTCAATCAGCACAAGAAGCATATTACATTTCAGAAGCAGGTGCGGTACAAACGCCATTTCTGGTATTGGCTGGCTGCATCGGACTTCTCGCTTTGGTCTTTGTTTTTATAGATCTGCCCAAGGTTTTAAAGAAAAGTCCAAAAGGGGGTTACGGGCGTTTGCTTCAAAATAAAACCGTGATGATGGGAGTTTTGGGCATCTTTATCTATGTGGGGTGCGAAGTAACTATTGGAAGTTTTCTGGTAAATTATTTTATAGACATGGATCTTGCGCCACTTATTCTAGAAAATGACACCATGAATTCGTTAGCCACGGCACTCCTGAATAAGGAAGCCTCTCAGGTTGACCCTAAGGCCGTAGTTGGAGCATTTGTCTTTTTGTACTGGGGCGGCGCCATGGTTGGGCGATTTATAGGTGCTTATCTTACAACCATAATGCGCCCGGGGTTTGTTCTCGCAATTTTTGCCAGTAGTGCTATGGTTTTATTATTGATTTCAATCAATTCGGTAGGACTCATTTCTATGTGGTCTATACTCGCGGTTGGTTTGTTCAACTCTATCATGTTTCCAACTATATTTACCTTAACAATTGAAGGCTTGGGTGACTTGAAGCCACAAGCATCAGGGCTCTTATGTACCGCTATTTTTGGAGGAGCTATCATCCCACCCATGTATGGTCTACTTGTTGATCATATCGGGTTCAAATTAGGGTTTGTTCTGTTATTGATTTGTTATGGTTATATTTTATACTTCGGCTATAAAAAACAGAAAATAAACCTGTTACAGTAACGGCCGCTATTTAAAATCATCAATCCTAAGAATTTTCCCACATTTTTGAAGCGCTTTTTTTCATAGCTTTGCTTTACATAAGTAGGTTGATACCCTAGGGTGTCGATCAAATTTGGGGCGAAAAGTCACCACGTCTGTGGTGGCTTTTCTTATACAGCGGTTTTACAGCACTTTCGAAAGCTCTAAATTATCCCAAAAAACCAACCCTATTTCGTATAGACCTTCACATTACGTTCGATTCTTTTGATTTTTAATTGGCGCGCACTTCAATTTCATCGAGCTCATAGGTTCCGTCAAATCCTTCATCACCGCTTCCCTGATAGCGAAACCCAATATATCCGCTCCCCTCAATGCAGTCTAAACGAATGATTCCCGAAGGCACCCAATCACCAAAAAAGGTGTTATCGCTCACTATTGTAGCCAAAGACAGCTCGCTCCAGGTGGCTGTAGTGATGTCTTGAACTGTTCCGTTCCAATCCTGTGAATAAAACACTTCTAGTTCACTACCATCTGCGAAACTGTTTGAGGTTTTGAAAGTAAAGGTTTCCCCTGAGAGGGAATCAAAATTTAGAAGAGGTGAAATCAACCAACCAATCGTTTGGTCGTCTCCAGACATGAACGACCCTATGCGCGCTGATATTCCCAGAGAGGCATTTGAACCTGTGTCAGAATAGGCCTCCCACAATTGGCTACCCGCTTCCGCAAAATTCGTCCAACCATTTCCCGCTATCGGTTCACCCACTTCTTGTGTTTCAAAAAAGTCTGAGAATACCGTCATATTTCCCGTCTGGGCAGCAATCCCACAATCAACCAATGGAGGGTCGCAGCGTTCTTGGTTGAAATTGATATCCTCTAAATTACGAATCACCAATATATTTTCACTTCCGGAAAAATCAGAAGTATATAATGCTTTGATTATTCCCACGTCTGGATCAAGTAGCTGCGACTTGAAGTCGGCAAACGTACTCGTGAACAAGCGAATGTCTCCAGTATTCTCACAACTTTCGAGCGTGCGCTCCCCGTCAAAATTGTCAATGGGTTCGCCCGCGTATGTGAAACCAATTTCGTCTCTTGTAAACTGCATCAACTCCAATTCAACGAGGGTGTTCAAGTCATCTTCATCTAAACTAGAAACCGTGGTTCGTAATGGAATAATTTCTTCCGTTTCTTGTCCGCCCACTACAAAATTTGACAAACTTTGTTCTGGTATCTTCTCAATTTGCGATACATTTTGAAGCCCTAACGATAATACCCCCGACTCTAACGTAACTGCGAGTCCGTTCAACTTCACATACACCTTTCTACCCACGGCAAAGCTTTGGTAGCTGTCGGTTTTGTCGATGAGTATCCGCAATCCCATTCTAGGATTATTTGGACCAAGATCTTTCACATCGTATGTGTTTTGAATGAATAATTCATCAAAAAAGTTTCCCGCTTCATCACTCGAAACCACGTAACCTTCAATGATCAATAAATCTTCTTCTAAACTAAAAGGAGCGTATCCCCCGGCTTGTTCATATCTACTACGAACCGCGGCAAAAGTCGTGGTAGGCATGAGATTTGGGTCCAGTGGTTTTGGGATGCATCGTTCTTCAGAATCAAAAGAAATATCAGAAGGATCTCGAATAGCGAGGGAATACGTGTCACCAAAAAAATTCTTCGAGAAAATAGCGGTCAGCCGGCCTGAACCGTTCGGAAGTGGCAACGCCTTGAAATCTGAAAATGTACTGGTTTGAAAAAGCAATGCACCTCCATCAAGGCTACAACTTTCTATGAGTCGATCACCATCAAATTCATCATCAGGTTCACTTGCAAATGTGAGTCCGATCTGACTTTCAGTAAATTGTGCATGAGGGAGTTGTATCAGCGTGTTAACATCATTTTCATCGAGCTGTCCGATTGTTTTTTCAACTGGAACAAGACTTGCCACCTCAGAACTGCGGTACAGAAATAATGACTCTTGAGATGCCGAAATCTTTTGCAAATTTGAATCTCCCGATATTCCCAAACTCAAAACGCCACTGTCTAACCCCACGGTGAGTCCATCTAGTGCTACGTATACCTTCCTACCCAAATCGTACTTGGTAAACAGAGGGTTCACATCAATCAATATTTTGATGCCCCCCTCTGGGTTCTCAGGGCTTTGTTGTAAAATGAGTTCTTCAAAAAAGTTTCCCGCTTCATCTGATGAAATCACATAGCCCTCAATATACGTATTCGTATTCTCAAACTGATAGGAAGAGGCACCAGAGGAAGCGGCCTGCAAATAGGAATCACGCACCGAAGCTATAGAAACCATTGTGCCGTCGATGATTGGATCTTCGGCTGTGTTATCCGGAACTTCAAAAGTCACTTCGGGCTGGCAAGCCAACAAGCCTATGAGAGAAAAAAGGTACAAAAAGGTTGAGATTGATTTCATAATATGTTTGTTAGCGTTAAAATCGCAAGTAGAAGTTGATGTAGTACGTCGTGCCATTTCCAAAAAAATAGCGCGGACCGAAAATTCGGCCATAAGGTCTATTGAAATCCTGTTTGAGATCACGAAAATTAGCAAGGCGTCCCTGTTCAAAACCGCCTGTGATGTACTTCTGATCTAGAAGATTATTGATAGAAGCGAAAAACCCTAAATAATACCTTTTGATGCGCCAAGATTTACCTCCCACAATATTCAGCAGATAATACGAAGGAAACTGCTCCTGTTGTAATAATGTTGAGGCTTCCTCAGAATCAAAATCATTTAGCAATTGGCCGTCGGTATCTAGATAAAAGTTTGCGGTTCGAGACAGGTTGTTCACATCGATAAAGGCATGTGAAAAATAATTCAGGGTTGTACCCACCCACCAATACTCTGGATCACGGTATTCAATACCGAGTTGATAGGCTTGCTCGGGACCACTAGCAACACGATAGTTCTGTAGCTGTGCGGTTCCCTCTCCGAAGGTAAGCCGTTGGGTAAAATCATCGCTAGCGAGATACAACTTCGGGTTATTGGCATACCGATACACTCCGTAAGCCGCGGCACCTTTAATTTTGAAGGTAGTGGTGAGCTGTGCTTCGAAGCCCAGTTCCCCACCAAGATTTTCAGTTTCAACGTCAGTGAGCACTTCTTGAACGAATGCACTTTTTGAAGTATTAAAACCCGAGAGATTCTCGGTAAAATAAAACCCAATTTCAGACAAATTTTTGGACGCTCTATAAAAACCTGTCAATCGTGCTTTTAAAATAGGAGACCTGTAGACATAACTGATGTCTGATGTGAGATGGTGAGGAGGCTCTACACCGAAAGTGATATCGTTGTTTTGTCTCGCATTCACAAAACTATGTTGGAGCGCGGGTGCCTCTTGGGTATATGCACCATTTATTTCTGTAATATGCCGACCGCTAAATTTTAGGGTAACACCTCCTTTTGCACCGTACTCTGTGAATGAAAGCGCTTCGCTTTTCCCTAGTGAACGTGCACCGGGATAATTCCCATTCTCATATAACCCTTCACGTTGATAGTTTTTTTGCCCCCCGGTAAGTGCAGCAAAAAAATCAACTGATCTGAATTTGCCTTCAACTTGTACAAACGCATTTACGGCTGAACTTAACAATCTAAAATTATACTTATAGCGCTCTCCCTGTTTTACCAACCGGTTTCTGTTTTGTAAATCACTTTGAGCCACATCGCCAACCACTACATTTTCATCTCCTTCAGCAAAAAAATCTACATCGAGATACCCTGTTCCGCCTAACAGATCGGCTAGGTGTGCATAATTTTCGCTCACTAAATGTTTAAACCGGAGCCCAGATTCAAATGTTATTCGTTCTCCCAGTCGGTGCTCCAGCAACACATTTCCTGAAAATTGAGTATCATCAACTCTATCTTCCTGTAAGACATATATCGAATTTCCTCCGGTATTGGAACTGATACTATTGGCAAGATATAGCGCATCCCAGTCTAATTGACCATCTTCAATGAACGTTTTTTGAGCAAGGTATGCCAGTTGAAAATCTGACGCATTTGGATTTTCATTCCGAAGAAAATAGCTAGGCAGTCGCTGATAATAGTTCCCAAAAGGGTTTCTTGCACCTCCTATAAAGGCCTCATTCCCATTTAGAACAGCCAGTCGTGTGCCGCCTGCGTCTATGCGCGTATTTCCCATAGTGCCCAGTTGATAGGCAACATTAGCGCTCAGTTGAGTTCGCCTTCCAATGGTTCCGTTATAATTGAGCATAAAAATTGGCTCTTTGATCTCTCGAATTCTACTATTTCGAATGGCTCCGTTTTGAATGCCCCAATTGGGATTGTAGGTGCGTCCTTTTAAGCGCTCAACCTCACGAGTAATTGCGGTAGACCGTCCTCGTCTGTTCGGCGTGTAGAATGCCGTTACATTGATGGCATGTGCATCATTCATTAATTTTTCTACGGAAACAAATAATGAATTGGCGTCATATATCGTACCTTCCTGAAACCCTTCCAAACCAAATCGTCTAGAAGCCAAAAGAGAATAAGCCCATCCCGATTTTGAAAGACCACTGTGATATGAAGCCATGGCTCTGCCTTGATAACTTCGATTGGCCAATGCATACGATACTCTTCCTCCTTGGCGAAATTGTGATGCTCTCATCACCATATTGGTAGTACCGGCCAAGCCCCCAAATGAAACAGCGTTTGGGCGCAAGCCCATTGAAAACTCACGGTTTCTTTGTACATCGTTCAATCCGCCAAACGTTCCCCATTGTGGTCGCCCATTGTACAATTTGTTCATCTCTATACCATTGATGAACACTTCTCCATAGGCATTGTCTAGTCCTCTAGGTCTAAAAAAAGTAGCACTGAAATCATAAGCAGCAGCCGTTAAGAAAACATCTTTAGACGATTGTAACAACCCGGTTATTGTGGCAACAGCTCCCTCATCGTTCTGCAGCTCTTGATCGCTAAGGCTAATACTGCCTATTTGTTCTTCAATGGCTGATTGATCCAACTCGAGCAGTATGGGGTCTAAATTCAAGGAACTTGCAGAAGTCAATACTACACGAATGCGCTTGGTGATATAGCCCGGTTTGGAAACTTGTATTGTTTGTTCCCCTAGTGGAACTAAACGATCAGCATTGTTGAAAGCACCTGTTTCGTCTGTGTGGGTTACAAAAGAAGATTGCAGAATTTGGATTTTTGCATTGTCTACCCCAACCATCGACAACACATCAACTACCCTTCCTTGCACCACAGGAGTTTGCGCAACACTGAGAGCACTGTAAAACAATAATAGGCAAAAGCAACTAAAGCTTTTTAAACATCCCGATGATAGAAACGATACTTTCATTTATATCTACACAGCACCTCTATTTGACAAGCGCACAATTCTTGTCATAGGAAACTGTAAACAGTAATCGGGAGTTAACACCTACCGAATGGCGTGTGCAGTAGGAAAGGCAAATTAAATATTTTGTGCTGATCTCTATAAAAAAAATGAAGGTTATTTGAGCAGTATTTCACGAAATTCATGAATAGCCACTATCCTGATTGGCACATTTGTAGTAGGTTGTTTAGATTTACATTCCATTATTCTGGAGAACTTCCCTGTACAAACTACACTCATGAAGTTCCTTTTTCAAAATTTTATCATTCCGTTCCTAATTTG
>JAWWCH010000064.1:0-8037 GCA_033720575.1 Marinirhabdus sp. | reverse complement strand
GTTCAAAAAGACCTTTAAGCGTTTTTCAGTACAACATGGGTACCGCGCAAATTATACCGTGAACCAGTTTCAGACCAACTTGGATTACGACATCAATAACCCCACAGCAACCGATCAAGCAGGTGATTTCAAGAGTGAGATATTATTGACCAACGTAAACTTGACCGAGCAGTTTTCTCCATTGATTCGATTGGATTTTGAAATGAAGAATTCGGTAAAGATTTTAGCGGAACTAAGAAAAGATCGTGCGCTATCATTGAGCTTTGCAAACAATTTGCTTACCGAGATTCAAGGAAACGAAATCATTCTCGGTTTAGGATATCGTATCAAAGACCTTCGTATTGCCACCAATTTTGGAGGGAAGAAAAAAGTGCTCAAAAGCGACCTGAACTTTAAGGTGGATGTGTCTCGAAGAGATAATAAAACCATAATACGGTATTTAGATATCAACAACAATCAGACTACGGCGGGGCAGACCATTTACGGCCTCAATTTCATAACCGATTATGCCTTAAGCAAGAATTTGACCGCACTATTCTATTTCGACTATACGTTCTCTGAATATGCCATTTCAACGGCCTTCCCGCAAACTACAATTCGGTCTGGGTTTACGTTGCGGTATAATTTCGGAAACTAATTTTTTAATTTTTATAACACACCATAATATAGAACTATCATGAATATACCTTCCGACCTAAAATATACTGTAGATCATGAATGGGTGCGTATCGAAGGCGATATCGCGACCGTAGGTATTACCGATTTTGCACAAGGAGAATTGGGCGATATCGTATACGTAGAAGTAGAAACTGTAGATGAAACCTTAGCGCGTGAAGAGGTGTTCGGTACAGTAGAAGCCGTTAAAACAGTCTCCGACTTGTTCTCGCCGCTTTCTGGTGAAATCATTGAATTCAACGAATCCCTAGAGTCTGAACCCGAAAAGGTAAATTCAGATCCATATGGCGAAGGCTGGATGGTGAAAATAAAAATTTCAGACCCTTCTGAAATAGATGATTTGTTGAGCGATGTGGCCTATAAAGAAAGTATTGAGGCCTAAGACGCTTCTCTTACTCTCAGTTGGATATACCTTGGTGATATCCTTAGCCTTTCTGTTACCAGGAAAAGATCTTCCGCCAACCGATTTGCCACTTGATAAGGTGGTACATGTTTTTTTGCATGCAGGATTGCTTTTTCTATGGTTGTCTTATGTTAATACGATACAGACACTCACATCAATCAGGAAGAAGGCTATTTTTAGTTTTGCCGCATGTCTTGCTTATGGCATAGTAATTGAGGTTTTACAAGAGAATTTTGTCCCTTTACGTTATGCTGATGTATGGGATATTGCCGCCAACGGTACTGGTTTGATCCTAGGGGGGCTGGTGTTCTTTAAAACCCAGAAATATTTTGGAAATCAAAATTGATATTTCGTTTTACAGAACCCTATATTTTATTTAAATTAGCAACAATTAAATACTTCTATTATGGAAATCAAAAAAAATCCGAAAGCTGATATCAAGCAGTGGAGCTCCGTGTTCTTATTGTTTGGGTTGGCATTCATGTTATTTATAGCGTGGCAAGCGATTGAGTGGAAAACGTATGACGCAGATAACTTAGCGGCAGACCAGCTGAATGTAGGTGATGATCTGGATGAAGAAATTCCAATTACACAGCAATTAACGCCACCGCCACCGCCACCACCGCCACCACCAGCACCGGAAGTGATAGAAGTAGTAGAGGATGAAGAGGAAGTTGAAGAGACCATCATCGAATCTACTGAGACCAATCAAGAAGAAGAAATCGTTGAGATTGAAGAGATCGAAGAGGTGGTAGAAGAAGTGATTGAAGACGTTCCTTTTGCCGTTATTGAAAATGTACCGGTATATCCAGGTTGTGAAACTGCCGGGAATAACGATGCGAAGAAGAAATGTATGTCTGAAAAAATCCAAAAATTTGTTCAGAAAAAGTTCAATACAGATCTTGCAAACGACTTAGGTCTTGACGGAAGACAGCGAATTTCAGTTCAATTCAAAATTGATAGAAACGGAAACGTGGTTGATGTGCGTGCTAGAGCACCACATCCAAAATTAGAATCTGAAGCAATTAATGTTGTAAAAGGCTTACCGAAAATGACTCCAGGAATGCAACGAGGAAAAGCGGTAGGTGTAATTTATGCCCTTCCAATCTTATTCCAAGTAGAAAACTAAATAGTTGCTATACTATATGAAATCCCGCTTCTTGAGAAGCGGGATTTTTTTTGGCACAACACTTGATTCATACTTTATATAACTTCAAAATATATATCATATGAAACCATCAAGTAAAAAGTGCAGTACCACTGCAAAAGTAACAAGGAAGCGAGAGGATAAAAAGGGAATTAACATTCGTTGGAACTCTGGTATTTTCTTTCAAGTTGGATTGATCATTGGCCTAATAGCCATGTTATTGGTCATGGAACTCAAGGTAGGTTCCGGACAAGCCATTTACAATGAGCCGTATGAAGGTCTTTGGGAAACACCTGAAAATATTACGTTTGTATTGGAAAAAGAGGTGATTGTTAAAAAACCCGAAACTCCAAGAATAGAGAAGCCTGCCGAGCCAAGGCAACCCGTAAAACCAATTACGCAAGAGTTTACTACGGTTCCTGATGATACAAACGTTGAAGAAGGAGAAACGTTGCCAGAAGAAGTCCCATACGTTGTTGAACCAACTGCACCTGCAGTGGTCGCAGCGCCAACGGAAACCACCACGATCATGAACGTGGAGTTTGTGCCGATTTTTCCTGGATGTGAGGGTGCCGTTGGAAACAATGCAAAGATTGATTGCATGAGCTCTAAAATTCGTTCCTTTATTGGAAAACGGTTTGACTCGAGCAAATTTGACTACTATGAACCAGGAAGTGTACAACGGATATATACCATCTTCACCATTGATGCCAAAGGAAATGTAGTAGATATTCAAGCGCGTTCGGCCGATGATAAATTACAAGCAGAAGCGATGCGGGTTATTGAAAAGTTGCCTGTAATGACCCCGGGAAAACAGGGAGCCAAAGCGGTAAATGTTACCTATGCCGTGCCCATAAGTTTTCAAGTGAACTATTAAAAAGTAAAACCCGCTCTACTCGAGCGGGTTTCCTTTTACGGGCATTTCAAAAAAGTGTATCTTTCCCTAAAATTAAGACCGCTGCCCAATGAAGTATGTTTCTTTCCTTCTGGTTTTGTTTACCTTCTTTCAAGTTTCTGCACAAATCGATGCCAATAGTTTCGAAAAATATCCGGTATTTCCCGAATGTGAAGCGGTTTCGGTAGCTGCGCTGCCATCATGTTTTACACAAACGTTCAAAACCTATATTTACGAAAATTTTGAAACGCCCAGCGTGGTTGCAGATGAAGACTATTCGGGTGCCATGACCTTTTTTTTTGAAGTTGATAAAACGGGAACCTTCAAGCTGTTGTACGTAGATGCGATGTACGATGCGCTAAAAGAGGAAGCGAATCGCGTTTTTGAGAGTTTTCCGGTTATTACTCCGGCAACGTTTAACGGGAAGCCCACCTACGTTCAGTTTACCATGGAAGTAGCCATACCCTTACAGGAGCCCGGGAAGGTAGTTGATCAACTCGTTGCGGAAACAGAAGAAAACGCTACTGCCAATTCTGAAACATTGAAAAATGAATACGAAAACATTGAGAAATTCCCCTATGAGAATGAAGAATATCGCAGTGGTATAAATATTCCGTTGTCACATCACAATTACAGTTTATTCGATCCGGCACTGAACCGCGTCGGATTAAATAACCACACCGCTCAAAAACCTTATTTGTATTCTGAAGTAAACAAGTACTACGATTTTGAAGCACAGAATCAACAGCTTTTCAAAAATAAATCATCTTGGTTCGGGCGAAAATTTTGGAATGAACACATGGTGCAGCTCAAAACAAAAGACTTTTGGTTCACCCTAGATCCCGGTGTAGATCTTCAGGTTGGAAAAGATACCGATGCCGATATTGACACCTACAACAACACGAGATTGGTGTACACCCAAGGAGGAATTGGGTCACAGTTTAATTTCTTTGCCGTAGTCTATGAAAGTCAGGGGCGATTTGCCAACTATTTTAATAGGTATGCCGAGACAATCAGACCAGATGGTGGTAATCCCGCTATCATACCTGGTCGAGGAATTGCCAAACGATTTAGAAGTGATTCTTATGATTATCCGGTGGCAACAGGCCATGTTTCATATACCCCTAGCAAATGGTTCAATGTACAATTGGGTCACGGAAAATTGTTTTTAGGAGATGGGTATCGCTCGTTACTGCTAAGTGATAATGCGAGTCCGTACCCATTCTTTAAACTAAATACCACGGTTTGGAAATTAAAATACACCAATTCTTGGATGAGTCTGAGAGACGTGCGACCAGAAGCTACAGAAGACCGAACGTTTCGCACCAAGTTTATCGCGAATCATTATTTGAGTTATAACGTGACCAAACGATTGAACATCGGGTTGTTTGAGACCGTAATTTGGGACAATCGTAATGATAGAGGGTTCGACTTCAACTACATCAATCCAGTAATTTTTTACCGCGCCATTGAGTTTTCTACAGGTTCTAGAACTGGTAATGCACTTATTGGTCTAACGGCCAAATATAAATTTACAGATCGAGTGAATGCTTACAGCCAAGTAATTATTGATGAGTTTTCATCGGGTGATGTATTTGGTGGTGAACAAAGCTGGAAAAATAAATATGGCTATCAGATTGGGGCTAAATACTATGATGCTTTTGGGTTGAATGGGCTATATCTTCAAGCCGAATATAACAGAATCAGACCGTATACGTATTCCCATAATACCATCGTGCTCAACTATGGACATAATAACCAATCGTTGGCACATACACTCGGTGCTAGTATTTCAGAATTTGTGGGCATCGCAAGATTTCAAAAGAGAAGATGGTTTGGAGATTTAAAAGTGATCGTTGCGAAGAGAGGCTTGGAATTCCAGGAACCTGCAGCTGATATCCCCTACTATGGGGGCAACATCTATGGTGATGAAGATTTACGACCGCTTGATACTGGAGTGGAAGTAGGTCAGGGAAATACAGCCGATTTTTTTCACACAGAGCTTCTTGGGGGATACGTGCTCAATCCTTCTACCAATCTGAAGATTTATGCAAGTTTAATATACAGGGATTTGAAGCCAATGCAAGACACGGCTCGGTTTGTGAGAGAGCAAACTACGTGGATTAATTTCGGTATCCGAACCGATTTATTCAACTGGTATTATGATTTCTAAGAACGTAGACTAATTTTTGTTGCCCTTGTCCATAGCTGCAGCTCGTTTCTTAGCCTGTTCAAGTTTTTTACGACGCTCTTCGTTTTCAGCTCTTTTTTGTCCAAGCTCTTTATCTACAGCTTTATAGGTGCTGCGTAAAAATTGTTCTGTCGTAATAAAACCATCACCATAACCTTGATCGTCGAACATTTTACTAAAGTCGCGCATTTGTGCCACTTCATCTTCAGTTTTACCTTTCAAATATTCGAAGGTCACTTTTTCGTAGAAAATATTCATCATCCTTCTCGTTTCGGCTACGTCTGCCTTGGTGGCTAATTCACCATGCCCTGGAATTATTTTGGTATCTGTATTGATTCGATTCATGATGGTAGTGAGACCGTTGCGATATCCTTGAAAGCTGCCGCCATTGTCTAGGTCAATAAATGGATATAGATTACTGACAAAAGCGTCACCGGTATGTAGTACGTTGCTCTTGGGAAAATGAACGATTACATCACCACTGGTATGTGCATTTGGGATATGGGTTAATTTGATGTCTTCGTCATTATAATGGAACAGCAAATCATCCTGAAATGCAATGGCAGGAAGCATTTCGTAATCAATATCTAAATTTTCTTGGCTCTGTTCTTTTAGAATAGCAATTAAGCGATCCTTTTCTGCATTTACATAGGCTTCTTTTTCATTATCGCCACCTTGGTTTTTTAAGCGCTCCAGTTCTTTGTCTAAATTGGCCAAGGCTTGTTGTTCGGCCGATTGATACATCTGTGACAACATCACTTCTCTTGTGTTTTCATGTGCGATAATGGTAGCACCCTTACGCTTAAAGTTTTTGTTTCCACTGGTATGGTCTTTGTGTCCATGCGTATTAATGATAAACTGTAAAGGCATTTCTGTCTCTTTTTGAATGGCAATAAGGATAGCCTCAGAAGCTCTTTCAAATTGTGTGTCTATCATCAAAACTCCGTCAATACCATGGTGCACTGCTATATTCCCACCCATGCCTTTCAACATAAAAATATTGTCGGTCACTTGAATGGTGTTTGGTCTGTTTTTATAATTCTCTGCGGCTTGTTTTGACAGTTCTGGATCGTTATCAATTTCAGTGTCGGTCTGTGCGAACAACATCGTACCTGTAAGGAAGCATAAAAATAGTAACGTGCGTAATTTCATAGTCTTGCTAAGTTTAATTGTGGAGCCAAAATAATGAAAAAAAAACTCGGATGGCACAAGTAAGTTGTATTTATATTGTAAAAAATGGGCGCTTGGCGTATCTTTGCAGCGTTTTAAAATGAACCAATTTGGCTGTTACGCAAACCTCTTCCTTACCGATATCCCTGCTTCGGAATTTCACTGAAATTACTAAGATGCGGCTCTCTGTAAGTGTTGTGTTTTCATCGGTCGCCGGTTATCTTTTAGGTGCAGAAAGTATTGATTTTTATCAGTTGCTTTTGCTGTGTATTGGCGGCTACTGCATGGTTGGCGCGAGTAATGTGTACAATCAGATCATTGAACGTGATCTTGATGCCCTAATGGAGCGTACAAAAAATAGGCCTATTCCAGCCGGTCGCGTTGGGGTGACACCAGCCTTTGTCTTGGCAAGTATTTTGACATTGGTCGGAATTGCGGTGCTGTATACCATAAATCCACAAACCGCAATGTTTGGTGCCATTTCGATATTTATGTATGTGAGTTTGTATACACCATTAAAAACAAAAACGCCACTCTCTGTGTTTGTGGGGGCATTTCCGGGGGCCATACCGTTTATGTTAGGTTGGGTAGCTGCGACAAATGATTTTGGGATTGAACCCGGCACCCTGTTTATGATTCAGTTTTTTTGGCAATTTCCACACTTTTGGGCCATTGGTTGGTTTTTGTTTGATGACTACAAAAAAGGCGGATTTTACATGCTGCCGAACGGACGCCGAGATAAAGGAACGGCAATCCAAGTCATTTTATACAGCATATGGACGGTGTTGGCTTCTCTAATACCGGCTGTAGGAGTTACGGGAAGACTATATATTACCCCCATCTCTGCAATTTTGGTGGCTGGATTAGGAGGTTGGTTGATTTATTATGCCCTTCGCCTTTACAGAAAGAAAACAGACATAGCAGCGAGACAACTGATGTTGGTAAGCGTAAGCTATATAACCTTGTTACAAATTATTTATGTAGCAGATAAATTCATTAGGTAATGAACATCACTATGGAAAAGACGGAACAAGAGAAATTAAGACGCGCTAAAAAAATGATGCTGTGGTTTGGAATTATCAGCCTTTCCATGAGCTTTGCAGGTCTAACTAGTGCGTATGTAGTAAGCAAGGAGCGTCCAGATTGGGTTACAAATTTTGAAATTCCAACGGCATTCTATATTAGCTTGGGCGTTATTCTGTTAAGTAGTTTAACCGTGCACCTAGCAAAAACCAACATTCAAAAAAACAGACATATTGGGGGGTTGGTTTTCTTGGTCACTACAGCAGTACTCGGTATAGTCTTCATGATCCTTCAGTTTTTGGGGTTTAATCAAATTGTAGCCTCTGGGTATTACTTTACAGGTAGCGAGAGTTCAATAACCACTTCATTTCTTTACTTGGTCGTTCTATTGCACTTAGCACACGTGTTGGCAGGAATAATAGCGCTCTTAGTTGTCATTGTACAGCACTTGCGAAAAAAATATGAGAACGGGAAAACACTGGGTGTAGAATTGGCGGCAACCTTCTGGCACTTTGTTGATATACTGTGGATTT